>NZ_RAWT01000018.1:0-44509 GCF_003612005.1 Pyramidobacter sp. CG50-2 | reverse complement strand
TGTACGTTCGCGTAGACGTTGTTATGGCGGCACGATGGGGAGTTCTTTCGAGGTGTCTTGCTGTGATGAGAGTGTGAGGGGGTGACTTTTTTAATGAGCAGTTATGGTGACATTTTTATTGGCTATTGACAGGGGCGATTCTTTACGGTTTTCCGTCCACGGACGGCCTATGGCGTCGCCGACGATTTCGTGTGACGCGGGAATAAAAACTGTCTCTGAGCAGCGCCGCGGGAAAATCTCTTTTTGCTTCAATAGTGTGAGTTGCATGACTCTAACTTACAAATCAAACAATGCCATGATTTCTTACTTTCAGCGCCTTAAAGAAAAATCTCAAGTGCGAATATTCGCACTTGTCGGTGTAGATTATTTCTAGTTTGATTACTATGATTCGCGGGGTTCTTGCTTGAAAAAAACGGACGGGTAATTTATGATTATATTGTCTTAGAGGTAATATTATTTTACGGCGATTGAAGAAACTTGCGTCGGATTGATGTATCGATGTGGATGTAAAAAAATCGCGCGCACGAGAGGAGAATTTTATGGACATTGTCAGGGCCCGCCTGGTTCGCTCGCCGGTGTGCAATCCGTGGAGAAATCTCGCCTGGGAAGAATATCTGACGAAAAACTGCGCGGACGACGAAGCGATCTTTTATCTCTGGCAGAACGCCCATACCGTGGTGATCGGGCGCAATCAGAACGCCTGGGCCGAGTGCCGCATCGAACTGATGGAGAAGGAAGGCGTGACGCTGGCCCGCCGTTCGACGGGCGGCGGCGCGGTCTATCACGACCTGGGCAATCTGAACTTCTCCTTCGTCGTGCCGCGCGGGCATTACGACATGACGCGGCAGCTCAACGTGATCCTGTCGGCGCTGCGGGCGCTGAGCGTGAACGCGGAGTTCACCGGGCGCAACGACCTGACCGTGGACGGCCGCAAATTTTCCGGCAACGCCTATCAGCTGACGAGGCGCGTCGGGCTGCATCACGGAACGCTGCTGGTCGATTCCAACATGTCGGTGCTGCCGCGCTACCTCAACGTCGATCCCGAAAAGCTCAAGAGCAAGGGCGTCAAATCGGTGGCGTCCCGCGTCGTCAATCTGAAGGAAGCGGCCCCGTCGCTGACGGTGGAGAAGATGTACGCGCCGCTGGAAGAAGCCTTTCTGGCGGAGTACGGTGGCGATCGCGTGACGCGCGAAAACTCGCTGCCGGACGACGACCTGTACCGCGAACTGTACGCCCGTTACGGCAGCCGCGAGTGGCTGCTGGGGCGATCGCCGCAGTGCGAGGCCGCGCTGCGCCGCCGTTTCGCCTGGGGCGGCGTGCAGCTGTGCTTCGACATCGAAGACGCTGCGGTGAAGGATCTGCGCGTCTTTTCCGACGCCATGGACGGCGAACTGATCCAGGCGGCGGAACGCTGCCTGGACGGACAGGCTTTTGACTGGAACGTCTTGGCGGAAGCGCTGGAACGCGCGTTCCCGCAGCAGGCGGAAATGGGCGATCTGGCCGTGTGGTTCCGCGAGCATCCGGCGCTGCAGGCATAACGGCGCGGATTTCAGCGTATTTCAGTCCGCCCCTTGCGGACGGACGCGTTTTTTGTAAAAACAGGCATCCTTGTGGGTGCCGGGGATTGGCGGCGCTGCCGCGCAGGCGGCGCCTTTTGAGAAAGCAGGAGGTCAAAAGATGAAGAGAACCCCGATGTACGAGTGCCACGTGGCCGCCGGCGGCCGCATGGTCGATTTCGGCGGCTGGGAGCTGCCGGTGCAGTACGAAGCGACGGGCATCAAGACCGAGCACCTGAACGTGCGTTCCAAGGCCGGTCTGTTCGACGTTTCCCACATGGGCGAAGTGACGGTGGTCGGCCCCAGGGCCGAAGCCTGGATCTCCGGCCTCGTCACCAACGACGTGACGGAGATGCACGACGGACAGGTGCAGTACAACATCATGTGCACCCCCACGGGCGGCGTCGTCGACGACCTGCTGGTCTACCGCTACACCAGGGAGCGCTATCTGCTCGTCATCAACGCGGCGAACGTGGAGAAGGACTGGGCCTGGTTCAACGACCACCTGACCGACGGCGTGAAGATCGAGAACATCTCCATGCAGACGGCCGAAGTGGCGCTGCAGGGTCCCAACGCCGAGGCGATCCTCAGGAAGATCGTCGATTTCGATCCCGCGGCGCTGGAATTCTTCCACTTCAAGGATCCCGTCGACGTGGGGGGCATCAAGGCCATCGTCAGCCGCACCGGCTACACCGGCGAGGACGGCTTCGAGATCTACGTAGACTGGAGCAAGGGCGCCGAGCTGTGGAACATCGTTATGGAGGCCGGCAAGGACCTCGGCCTGATGCCGATCGGCCTGGGCGCGCGCGACAGCCTTCGCTTCGAGGCCGGGCTGCCGCTGTGCGGGCAGGAATTTACCGACACGCTCGGACCGCTGGAAGCCGGATTCGGCTTCTTCGTCAAGGTCGACAAGGCGGGCGGCTTCATCGGCCAGCCGGTGCTCAAGCAGCAGAAGGCCGACGGCCTGAAGCGCAAGATCGTGGCCGCGAAGCTGATCGACAAGGGCGTGCCGCGCCACGAGATGGAAGTAGCCGACAAGGACGGCAATGTCATCGGCGTGGTCACCACGGGCGGCTACGGCCCCTCACTGGACGCCAACCTGGCCAACTGCCTTGTGAACGTGCCCGCGCCGGCTGTGGGCGAGAACCTGTGGATCGTGATCCGCGGCAAGGCCAAGAAGGCCGAAGTGGTGAAGAAGCCCTTCTACAAGAAGAGCTACAAGAAGTAACGCGGCGTTCGCGCTGAAAACGCATCGAGCGAATCAACAAAAATTTTTGAGGAGGATACTGACAATGACGACCAAAGTTCTGCCTGAGCTGAAGTACACCAAGGACCACGAGTGGATCAAGATCGACGCCGACGGCTTCGGCCTGATGGGCATCACCGACCACGCGCAGCACGCCATGGGCGACCTCGTTTACATCGAGCTGCCCGACGTCGACCGCGAAGTGAAGGCTCACGAAGCCACCGTGATCGCCGAGTCCGTCAAGGGCGCCAACGACGTGTTCGCCCCCGTGTCCGGCACGGTGGTGGAGGTCAACTCCGAGCTTGAGGACGCTCCCGAAAAAGTCAACGCCGATCCGTACGGCAGCTGGATGGTCAAGCTGAAGCCCGCCGACCTGAAGGAAATGGATAACCTGCTCGACGCCGCCGCCTATCAGGCGCTGGTGGAGAAGGAAGAAGCGGAGGCGTAGTTCCGCTACGGGAAGTCTCGTCCGGAGACAGGGCTGTCGCTTTCCGGACGAGATTTCCCGCCGGAAGACCGTGATTTTTGAGCCGATCAATGGAGGTGTTCAACTTTATGAGTCAATATATCCCCAACACCGAGGCTGATCGCCGCGCGATGCTCGACGTCATCGGCGTCGCGTCGATCGCCGAACTGTTCTCGGATATTCCCGCTCAGGTCCGCCTGGCCAAGGCGCTCGACCTGCCCGAGGCGCTTTCCGAGCCTGAATTGGCGCGCCATCTGCGCGCGCTGTCGGGAAAGAACAAGAACCTTGACGAGCTGACCTGCTTCCTCGGCGCCGGCTCCTACGACCATTTCATCCCTGCCGCCGTCGATACGATCGTTTCGCGCGGCGAGTTCACCACCAGCTACACGCCCTACCAGCCGGAAGCGGCTCAGGGCACGCTGCAGGCCATCTTCGAGTACCAGACCATGGTCTGCGAGCTGACCGGCATGGAAGTCTCCAACGCTTCGATGTACGACGGCGCCACCGCCGCCGCCGAAGCGATGGTGATCGCGGCCGCCGAAACGCGCCGTTCGCGCCTGCTCGTATCGTGCAGCGTCAATCCCGAAACGGTCCGCGTGCTCGGCACCTACTGCTGGAGTCGCGGCTATGAACTGACCGTCCTGCCCTGCAAGAATGGTCAGCTCGATCGCGAAGCCCTAAACGCCGAACTGTCCAAGGGCGACGTGGCGGCGTTGCTGTTGCAGACGCCCAGCTTCTTCGGCGTCGTCGAGGATCTGACCGGTCTGGCCGACGAGCTGCACGCCGCCAAGGCGCTGCTGATCGTCTCCACCGACTTGCTGGCGCTGGGCTGCCTCAAGGCTCCCGGCGAGTTCGGCGCGGACGTGGTCGTCGGCGACGGACAGAGCGTGGGCAGCAGCGTCAGCTTCGGCGGCCCCGCTTTCGGCTTTATGGCCGCCACGAAAAAACTGATGCGCAAGATGCCCGGCCGCATCGTCGGCCGGACCAAGGACGTCAAGGGGCGCAACTGCTACGTGCTCACCCTGCAGGCCCGCGAGCAGCACATCCGCCGCGAGAAGGCCACGTCGAACATCTGCTCCAATCAGAATCTGTGCATCGTCGCCGCCTCGGTCTATCTCAGTCTGATGGGGCCGCGGGGACTGCGCGAAGTGGACGAGCGGATCCTCGCCAAGACGGCCTACGCCGTGGACGCTCTGGTCAAGACCGGCAAGTTCCGTCCGGCTTTCGCCGGCGCTCCCGCGTTCCGCGAAGTCGTGCTGATCTGCGGCGAACCGGTCGCCAGCCTCAACGCCCGCCTGCTCGAGGCCGGGATCCTCGGCGGCCTCGACCTCTCGAAGAGCCATCCCGAACTCGGCAACGCCTGGCTGCTGGCTGTGACCGAACAGCGCACGAAGGAAGAAATCGACCGCCTTGTGTCGATCGCCGCAGGAGGTGACCGCTAATGCTCCGCCCTGTTGAATCTCTGTTCGAAGCCAGCCGTCCCGGCCGCGTCGGTTACTCGCTGCCCAGGCTCGACGTTCCCGCCGCGCCGGCGAACGCCCTTGGCGGCATGGCCCGCGCGGAAGCTCCCCGTCTGCCGGAGATGGCGGAAGTGGATGTGGTGCGCCACTTCACGCGCCTGTCCCATCTCAACTTCTCCGTCGACGAAGGATTCTATCCGCTCGGTTCCTGCACCATGAAGTACAATCCCAAGATCAACGAAGCGGCCGCCCGTCTGCCCGGCTTCGCCCGCATCCACCCGCTGCAGCCGGAGAGCACCGTACAGGGCGCGCTCGGCCTGATCCACGACCTGTCCGCGATGCTGGCGGAGATCACCGGCATGGCGGCCGTCACGCTGCAGCCGGCCGCCGGCGCTCACGGTGAACAGACCGGCCTGATGCTGATCAAGAAGTACCACGAAGACCGCGGCGACCTCAAGCGCACCAAGATCATCGTCCCCGATTCGGCCCACGGCACCAACCCCGCTTCGGCCACCGTCACCGGCTTCGAGCCGGTGGCCGTGCCTTCCGACAAGGACGGCATGGTCGACCTGAACGAGCTGGCCAAGCTGATGGACGACACCGTGGCCGGGCTGATGCTGACCAACCCCAACACGCTGGGCATCTTCGAGAAGAACATCCTCGAGCTGACCGACATGATCCACAAGGCCGGCGGCCTGTGCTACTACGACGGCGCCAACGCCAACGCCATCGTCGGTCAGGTGCGCCCCGGCGATATGGGCTTCGACGTGCTGCACCTCAACCTGCACAAGACCTTCAGCACGCCGCACGGCGGCGGCGGCCCCGGCGCGGGCGCGGTCGGCGTCAACGAGAAGCTGCTGCCCTATCTGCCCACGCCCATCGTGGTCCGCAAGGACGGCGCCTATACGTTGGAGACGAAGGCCGAGCATCCCAAGAGCATCGGCAGCGTGCGCAGCTTCTACGGCAACTTCGGCGTGCTGGTGCGCGCCTACGCGTACATCCGCAACCTCGGCGCCGCCGGGCTGAAGGAAGTTTCCGACATCGCCGTTCTGAACGCCAACTATCTGGCCGCGAAGATCGGGAAGTTCTACCCGCTCGCCGTCAACGGCTTCTGCAAGCACGAGTTCGTGGCCGACGGCAGCGAGCTCAAGCACGAGACCGGCGTGTCCACCATGGACGTCGCCAAAGGCCTGATCGACGCCGGCTATCATCCGCCCACGACCTACTTCCCGCTCATCGTCCACGAGGCGCTGATGATCGAGCCGACGGAGACCGAGTCCAAGGAAACGCTCGACGGCTTTGTCGACGCTCTGCAGAAGATCGTCGAAGAAGCCAAGGCCAAGGGCGCGGAAGAATTCCACGCCAAACCGCACAGCACCGTGATCGCGCGTCCCGACGAAACCGAAGCGGCACGCCATCCGGTCCTGCGCTGGCAGTTCTAATACCGGAATCAGACGTCAAAACGCGAAGCGATCGCGCCGCGGGGGATTTTTCGCCACAGGCGGCTCCCCGCGGCGCGACCGCTTCGCATTTTTTTGACGAAAACAGAAGGAGAAAAAACACATGTATGATCTGATCGTCCTCGGCGGCGGCCCCGGCGGCACGCGCGCCGCGGAACTGGCGGCCCGTCACGGCATGCAGGTCGCGCTCGTGGAAAAAGCCCACCTCGGCGGCACCTGCCTGAACCGCGGCTGCATCCCTACCAAAGCGCTCTATTCCCACGTGATCGGCGGCAAAGGCGCGCGCGAAGGACTGTGGGCACGCCTCGAAGGCGTGATCGACACGCTGCGCAAGGGCAACGCCCAGCTGATGAAGATGGCCGGCGTCAAAGTGCTGCGCGGGACCGGCGTCGTCACCGAATGGGAAGGAACCAAAAAAATGACCGTCACTCACGACGACGGTTCTGAGGAACAGATCGAAGGCAAGCGCCTGCTGATCGCCGTCGGCGCGCGTTCCGTGCGCCCCGAGTTCGCCGGCAACGACCTGCCGCAGGTGCTCACCGGCGACTGGGCCATCACCGACCCGCAGCTTTGGGATCCCGAACGCAACGCCGACGTGCGGACCGTGGCCGTGCTCGGCGCCGGCGTCATCGCGCTGGAAATGGGCATGATCCTGCAGGGACTGGGGAAAAAGGTGATCCTGCTCAAACATTCCGACCAGATCCTGCGCCGCCTCGACGGCGACGTTAAGAAGAAAGTCGCTCTGGCCGTCAAGCGCCGCAAGACCGTCGTCAAGGATTACGTGCGCCTCACCGAAGCCGTACCCGACGGCGACGGACTGATCCTGCGCGGCACGTCGAAAGACGAACCGTTCGAGGAGCGCTGCGACCGCCTCATCGTCGGCTCCAGCATGACGCCGATCCTCGAAGGCTACGGTCTGGAAAACAGCGGCGTGAAGATCGAAAAGGGCTGCCTCGCCGTGGACGCGCAGATGCACGCCTCCGTCGACGGCGTCTGGGCCATCGGCGACTGTACCGGCGGCGCCATGCTGGCGCACCTGGCCGAGTATCAGGCGCTGGCGGCCGTCAGCAGCATGACCGGCGGCGAGTACGCCGTCAATCTCGACGCGCTGCCCGCCTGCGTCTTCATCGAGCCGGAAGTCGGCACCGTCGGCCTTACCGAGGAAGAAGCCAAATCCCGCGGCATCGATTACGCGACCTCGCGCGCCTACTTCGCCGCCAACGGCATGGCGCTGACCATGGGCGAGGGCGACGGCTTCGTCAAAGTCGTCGCGCGCAAGGCCGACGGCGTGCTGCTGGGCGTGCACATCATGGGGCCGGAAGCGGCGTCTCTGCTGGGCGAAGCGGCGCTGGCCGTGTCCAAGGGGCTGACCGCGCGCGACGTGGCCTATTCCATCCACGCGCATCCCACGTTGTGCGAGTGCTTCCGCGACGCCTGCCTGAGGATCGTCGAGGGCTAAGATGACGCCGAACGTCCCGCTGCTGTTGCTGCCGGGACTGGCCGGCGGCGCGGACTGCTGGGGCCAGCCGTTCCTCGCCGCCCTGCGGCGGGCCGGCGCGACCCCGCTGCTTTACGCGCCGCCGCGGGATTATTCGTTCGCCCGCGCCGTCGCCGCGGCCGCCGCGCAGATCGAACGGCGCGGCGCTCCCTGTGCCGTGCTGGGCTGGTCCATGGGCGCGGAAGTCGCCCTGCGTCTGGCGCTGGAACGCCCGGAGCTTGTCGCCTCGCTCGTGCTGTGCGCCGCCTGTGCCGGCCAAAACGCGCTGGCGCTCCGTCGCGCCCCTCTGCGCGAACTGCTCGAAGCGCCGTGGCCGCGCTGGCACGAACTGCTGATGCGGGCCGTCATGCCCCAGTCCCTGCGCGAGCGCCCCGCCGCGGCGCTGAACTTTATGCGCCTGACGGCGGCGCGCCGGACGCCGGACGACGCGCTCCTGTGGAACGCCCAGCGCGAAGCGCTGAAAGCCGCGCCCCCGCTGGACCCCGTCCTGCCGCGAATCAAACAGCCGGCGCTGGTCTGCGCCGGGGAACACGATCTTCTGTTCCCGCCGGAAGAAGTCGAAAAACTCGCCGCCGCCCTGCCGGACGCGCGCTTCCGCCTCTTCCCAGCCGGTCACGCCGTCATGTACGACTGCCCCGAAGAATTGGCCCAAACGATCGCCGCGTTCTTGGCCGCTGTGGTATGATCGATGGTATCATGAAAGCGCAAAACGCCGGAAGGAAGAGGGGACGCAAGGATGAACGACGTTGACGAAAAAAGCCTGCGCAACGCCCGCCGTCTTTATGAGAGCGGTGACGTCGATCATGTCGAGGTCGGTACCGTCGCGGGGCTACGGCGGATCCACGAGGCCCTGTTCGGCGGGTTGTGCGATTCCGCCGGGCAGATCCGCACGTGCAACATCTCCAGGGGCAATTTCCGCTTCGCCAACTGTCTTTATTTGGAAGAAGCGCTCCGCGCCATTGAAAAAATGCCCGAAAACTCTTTTGAGGAGATTATCGCCAAGTACGTGGAGATGAACGTCGCTCACCCGTTTATGGAGGGCAACGGGCGCGCCATGCGCATCTGGCTCGATCTGATGCTCAGGAAAAAACTGCGCCGCGTCGTCGACTGGCAGAACGTCGACAAAGCCCTCTATCTTCAGGCCATGGAGCGCAGCCCCGTCAACGATCTGGAGCTGCGCTGCCTCCTTCTGCCCAACCTTACCGACCGCATCGACGACCGCGAAGTCATCTTCAAGGGCCTCGAACAGTCGTACTGGTACGAAGGGCACCGTCGTTAAAAAACGTCTCGCGCCGGACATTCGCGAATGTCCGGCGCGAGACGTTTTTTTGTTCTTTGACGACGCGGATATTACGCCACCGACGCCGGCGGCACGACGACGGGCTTGGCCTTGGAATTGTCGATGGCGTGCACGGGGCACTTGGAGGCGCAGAGGCCGCAGTTGATGCAGTTGCTCGGGTCGATGACGGCGAGAGCGCCTTTCATGGAGATGGTCTGCTTGGGACAGACTTTCACGCACATCTGGCAGCCGATGCAGCCGATCGTGCAGACTTTGCGCACGAAAGCGCCGGGCATGGGGTTGCTGCAGGCGACGTGGACCGTTTTCTTTTTGGGGACCATGGCGATGATGCCGCGCGGGCAGGCTTCGACGCAGGCTTTACAGCCCACGCACTTGTCGCGGTCGACTTTGGCGACGCCGTTTATGACGTGGATGGCGTCGAACTTGCAGGCTTTGACGCAGGTGCCGAAACCCATGCAGGCGAAAGCGCAGGAGGTGGGGCCGCGCCCCGGCACGACGGAAGCGCTCTGGCAGTCGCCGATGCCCAGATAAACGCAGTCTTTGTGTGTCTTGTCGAAGGTCCCCTGGCAGCGCACGAAGGCGACTTCGGGCTCGGCGCCATCGGCGGAGACGCCCATGATCTTGGCGATTTTTTCCGCCACGGGGGCGCCGCCGACGACGCACTTGTTCAGCGCGCAGGCGCCGAGGACGCAGCCTTCGGCGTAGCCGTCGCAGCCGGGATAGCCGCAGCCGCCGCAATTGGCGCCGGGAAGCGCGGCGCGGATCTTGATCTGGCGCGGATCGACGGCGACGGCGAACTTTTTGGAAGCGAAGGCGAGCAGGCAGCCGAAGACGACGCCCAGCCCGCCCATGACGAACATGGGGTAAACGATGGCAGTCATGGCTGTCACCTACTTGACCAGGCCGCTGAAGCCCATGAAGGCGATGGACATCAGCCCGGCGGTGATGAGCGCGATCGGCAGGCCGCGCATGCAGCGGGGCATTTCCGCGTTCAGCTCGATCTTCTCGCGGATGCCGGCCATCATCACGATCGCCAGCATGTAGCCGACGGCGGTGCCGAAGGCGTTGACGACGGCGGTGAGCAGGTCGTACTTCTCGTTCATGTTGATCACGGCCACGCCGAGCACGGCGCAGTTGGTGGTGATCAGCGGCAGGAAGATGCCCAGCGACTTGTACAGCGCCGGCATTATTTTCTTCATGACGATCTCGACGAACTGCACGAGCGCGGCGATGATGAGGATGAAGGCCAGCGTGTAGAGATATTCGAGGCCGAGCGGCACGAGCAGGAAGTTGTAGGCCAGCCAGGTCATCACCGACGAGAAGGTGATCACGAACACCACGGCCAGTCCCATGCCCCTGGCCGTCTCCAGTTTGCCGGAAACGCCGAGGAACGGGCAGCAGCCGAGGAAGCGCATGAAAACGATGTTGTTGACGAAGATGGAGCTGATCAGCAGACCCAGCAGATTCATTTGCCCTCACCGTCCTTTTTCGCGGCGCAGTCCGTCTTGCGGCACGCGCCCGCCAGCGCGCAGCCGCTGCACGAGCCGAGTTCGGCCCAGCCGTCGTAAGCGGGTTCGGCCAGAGGCGCGCGGCTTTTCAGTTCCTTGCGGATCTTGAGCTGATGCATGACGGCCATGAGCACGCCCAGCACGATGAAGCCGCCCGGAGCGAGGATAGCCAGCAGCGCGGGCTGGTAAAAACCGGGCGCGAAAACGTGCGCTCCGAAGACCGAGCCGGCGCCGATCAGCTCGCGGATGGCGCCGATGACGATGAGCGCCAGCGTGAAACCGAGCCCCATGCCCAGACCGTCGCAGGCCGAAGCGAAGACGCCGTTTTTGGAGGCGAACGCTTCGGCGCGCGCGAGAATGATGCAATTGACGACGATCAGCGGGATGAAGATGCCCAGCGCCTTGTCCAGCGCCGGGAAATAGGCGGCGATGACCAGCTGCAGCACGGTGACGAATCCGGCGATGACGACGATGAACGAGGGGATGCGGATCTCGTCGGGGATGGCGCGCCGCAGCGCCGAGATCGCCACGTTGGAACCGATCAGCACGGCCGTGGCGGCCAGCCCCATGCTGAGGCCGTTCATGGCGCTGGACGTGACGGCGATGGTCGGGCACATGCCGAGCACGAGGACGAAGATCGGGTTTTCGGCGAAAAGGCCGTTGATGATGGTTTTGAGAGGATTGCCCATTTTACTTTGCCTCCTCTTTTTTCAGATGGTTTTTCCAGTAAGCGCGCGCGGCGTTGACGGCGTCGGTGACGGCGCGCGACGTGATCGTGGCGCCGGAAATGGCCTGGATCTGGTCGCCGTTCTCGGGCGGCGTCTTGGTAACCTGCAGATCGCCGTCGGCCAGCCGCCCGTGGAACTGCCCGGCGAACGCGGGCTCGGAAGCGCGGGCGCCGAGGCCGGGCGTCTCGCTGGACTCGAGAATCGCGATGTCCGTGACGCGGCCTTCGGCGTCGATGCCGCAGACCAGCGTCATCAGGCCGCCGAAACCCTTGGGCGTGAGCGTGAAATTGTAGCCGAGCGTTTTGCCGCCGCCGGAACCGGAGAAGATCTCGGCGATAATGCCGGCGTCGGTTTTGAGCGCCACGGGCGTGAAGTTTTTCGCGCCGGGCAGCGTCGCCGCCAGCGCGTCGTTTTTCTGACGGGCGCGTTGGGCGGCGATGGAGCCGCTGGTGATGTTCTGCACGGCGCCGAGGAGCAACCCCGTGACGGCCGTGATCGCGAACAGGATCGAACCGAGCTTAGCGATTTTTGGCATGGCTCTTCACCTCTCCGAAAATGCGTGGCTTGGTGGCGCGGTCGATCAGCGGCACCAGCAGGTTCATGATCAGGATCGAATAGGAGACGCCCTCGGGATAGCCGCCCCACGTGCGGATCACCGCTGTGAGCAGGCCGCAGCCGGCGGCGAAGACGATCTGCCCCTTGAGCGTGATCGGCGACGTCGTGTAGTCGGTGGCCATGAAAATGGCGCCGAGGAACAGACCGCCGGACAAAATCTCCGCCAGCGGCGCCGCCGGACGGCCGAAAACCGTGCACAGCACGGCGACGACGGCGACGTAGACCGCCGGAACCTGCCATTTGATAATATCTTTCCAGAGCAGCACGGCGAATCCGATCAGCAGCGCCAGCGTGCAGCTCTCGCCGATGCAGCCGCCCGTCCTGCCGAGGAACAGATCGAGATACGAGGGCAGGGCGCTCACGTCGCCGGATTTCATCAGCGCCAGCGGCGTGGCCGCGGAAACGCCGTCCAGCGTCCAAGTCGTCATCGGTACCGGCCAGCTGGCCAGCATCATGGCGCGTCCGGCCAGCGCCGGGTTGACGATGTTGCCGCCGAGGCCGCCGTAAAACTGTTTGACGACGATGATGGCGAACAGCGAACCGCCGACGGCCATCCAGTAGGGGATCGTGGGCGGCAGGTTGTAGGCCAGCAGCAGCCCCGTGACGGCCGCGGAGCCGTCGCCCACCGTGACCGCGCGCCCCGTGCATTTTTGCCACAAGAATTCGAAGAAGACGCAGGCGAGCACGCACACCGCCATCACCGCCGCGGCGCGCGCGCCGTAGCGGACGACGCCCATGACGCCGGCGGGAACCAGCGCCGCCAGCACCCAGGCCATGATCTGCGGCGTCGTCAGACCGGCGTGGGCGTGGGGAGAACTTGAAACGACCAGCTTATGATCCATTATTTTCCCGCCGCCTTTCTCTTTTTGCGCTGCGCCATGACGAAGCTCTTGCCGTCGCGGCAGCTCTGCGTCAGCGGCCGGCAGGCCGGGCACACGTAGGTGCAGCTGCCGCACTCGATGCAGTTCATGCCGCCTTCGGTTTCGAAGCGCTCGTATTCTTTGCTGAGTACCAGCGAATCCAGCGCGCTGGGCACCAGCCCCATCGGGCAGGCGTCGACGCAGCGGCCGCAGTGCAGGCAGGCCGTAGCGCGTCTGAGCATCGTCGATCGCGCCGTCAGCGCCAGAACGCCGGAAGTGCCCTTGACGGCGGGAACGTCGAGCGAGCGCATCGACATGCCCATCATCGGGCCGCCGGCCAACACCTTGACGGGCGCTTCCTTGAAGCCGCCGCAGAAATCCACGAGCTCCCGAATGGAAGTGCCCAGCGGGATGCGCACGTTCTTCGGTTCGGCGATCGCGTCGCCGGTGACGGTGACGACGCGCTCCGTCGACGGTTCGCCGAGGGCGATGGCACGCCAGCACTGCTGCACGGTGCGCACGTTGGCGATGATGCAGCCCACGTCGGCCGGCAGCGCCGTGACGACGTACTCCTGTCCCGTCAGCGCCTCGATCAGCATCTTTTCGGAACCCTGCGGATATTTGACGGTGAGCGGCTGCACGCGCACGTTCTTCGCCCCCAGGCGCGCGACCGACTCGGACAGCGCCGCGATCGCCTCGGGCTTGTTGTTCTCCACGGCGATCACGCCCTCGGCCTCGGGGAAGAGGCGCAGCAGCAGCGCCGTGCCTTTGACGATCTCGTCGGTCGCTTCCATCATCAGGCGGAAGTCGCAGTTCAGATACGGTTCGCATTCGGCGCCGTTGACGATGAACCACTTTATTTTGTCCTGAGGCGGCGGCGCGAACTTGACGGCCGCCGGGAACGTGGCGCCGCCGAAGCCGACGATGCCCGCCTCGCGGATGCGCGCGAGATATTCTTTGGGATCGCAGTTCTCGTAATCGGGCAGCGGCGCCCAGCGTCCGTCTTTCTCGTAAAGGCCGTCGTTTTCCACGACCACGCAGGTGTCGAACGTGCCGGGCACGGTTTGGCGAGGCCCCACTTCTTTCACCGTTCCGGAAACGCTGGAAAGCACCGGCGCGGAAACGAACGCTTCGGCGCTGCCCAGCGGCGTGCCGACTTTGACTTTGTCCCCCTTGGCGACGACGGGCGCATTCGGCGCGCCGATGTGCTGCGACATCGGAAACGTCAGATTGCCTGTGGGCAGATACGGTTCGATCTGCTTGTCCCGCGTCAGATCCTTGTTTTGAGGCGGATGCACGCCGCCCCAAAAAGTAGGAAATCCCATAAATCTTTCCCCCTTTTGCCTTTTCCGACAGCCGCTGAGTCTGTCGGATCGACGTATTTTGTATACGTGGATCAATTCGTTTTTAATGATAGCATTTTTTATGGAAAACAAAAGATTGATGAAGCAAGAAACATGTAAATTATACTTGAAAATATAATAATGTGAATGAAGGCGCAAAGATTCTATAAAAAAACGCCCGTCAGCGCGGCGAAACTCCATCACGCTTCATGTGTCTTCCTGCGGCGCGTGGAGCCTCGCAAAGGGCAGAACAAAAGCCGGGATCCCGAGCGTTGGCGGGATCCCGGCTGATATTCTTCATAAAAGTTTTCCGGACGGATCGCAGGCGCAGGGCGGCATTTTCAGTTTTTCGCCGCCGCGGTGGATCTTTTCCGTGCCGGCTTCGACGGCGGTCCGGTAATAGTGGCATTTATAGTTGATGAAATCGAGCACGGCCTGATCCTCCCTGAGCTGCCGCTCCATGGCCTGACGGCGGCGTTCGAACAGTTCGAGGCGCTGCCGCAGCGAGGCGTCGCCCTCTTTCAGCAGCTGGATGAAACGGCCGATCTCCTTCAGCGGCATATGGGCCTTTTTCAGCCAGATCACGGTTTTCAGCGTTTCGATATCGTGTTCCGAGAACACGCGATAGCCCGATCTTTTGCGCTCGAGGGAAGGCAGCAGCCCCTCCTTGTCGTAGTACCGGATCGTGCTGATGGGGATGTTCAGCATTTGCGCCGCCTCCTTGATCGAATACTCCATGGCTCTCACCCTGCTCTCACGTAATATGACAACGATGATAATCTAACATTGAAGTGGGCTTCAATGTCAAGAGCCGTTCAGACGGCGCCGCCCCGCACGGGCAGGTCGACGACGCGGGGGCTGATTTTCCAGGTCGCCCTCGTCGGGGGCTCTCCCCAAACTGTTCTGGATCTATTAAAATACGGGCGTGAACGCGTAAAAAATTTTTCTCGAAAGCCGTGAGTCTTCGTGAATGAGCGAGTCGATGAAAACAAGGATCTGAAGCGCGCCGCGCTGTCGTTCATCGTGCTGATGGGCGTCGTCAGCCTCTTTTCGGACATGACGCACGAGGGCGGCAAGAGCATTCTCGGCGCTTATCTGAGCCTGACGGGAGCGTCGGCGGCGGTCGTGGGGTTCGTTTCCGGCTTCGGCGAACTGGTCGGGTATTCGCTGCGCTGCGCGACGGGACGTCTGGCCGACCGCACGAAGAGATATTGGCTGCTGACGATCGTCGGCTACGCCGTGGATCTTCTCGCCGTGCCGACGCTGGCGCTGGTCCCCGAAAACGGCTGGCTCTGGGCGGCGGCGCTGATCGTCGTGGAACGCGCCGGCAAAGCCGTCAAGAAGCCCGCCAAGGACACGCTGCTGTCCTTTGCCGCCGCGCAGAACGGCGTGGGGCGGAGCTTCGCGCTGCAGGAGTTTCTCGACCAGCTGGGGGCGTTTTTGGGGCCTGTGGCGCTGTTCGCCGTGATGTACTTCAAAGGTTCCGGCGACAGCCTTACCGATTACCGCCGCTGTTTCGCGCTGCTGGCCGTGCCGGCGTTGGTCACGATGGGGCTGCTGGCGGCGCGCCGGCTCTTTCCGCAGCCGGAGAATTTCGAACCGGATACGAAAAAAGCTGCCGTCGGAAATTTTGCTTCCGGAAAGAAATTCACGCTTTATATCGCCGGAATCAGTTTATTCGCGCTGGGCTTCATGGATTTCGCGATGATCTCCATGCACGTCTCGCGGCGCGGCTTGATGTCGCCGGGCGCATTGCCGCTGCTTTACGCCGCGGCGATGGGCGTCGACGCGGCGGCGGCGCTTGCTTTCGGCTGGCTTTACGACCGCTGGGGCATGAAGGCGCTGGCGCTGTCGGCGCTGCTGACGGCGCCTTTCAGCGCGTTGATCTTCCTGCTGCCGGGTGGCGTGGCGCTGTACGTCGGCGCGGCGCTGTGGGGCGCCGGCATGGGGGCGCAGGAATCGATCCTCAAGGCGGCGGTGGCGACGTTGGTTCCCAAGGAGCGCCGCAGCTCGGGCTACGGTTCGTTCCAGACGGCGTTCGGCGTCTGCCTGTTCGCGGGCGGCTGGCTGATGGGCTGTCTGTACGACCGCTCTCCGGCGGGCATGGCGATCTTCTCCATGTCGGCCGAACTGGGCGCGGCCGCGCTTTTTTGGCGTACGGCGCGGCCGGAGCGGGGCGGCGAAGGAAAAACCGCCGCGTAAACGCGCCGGAACCGGCAGGCAATCCCCGGAGAGCGCGGACGCCGTGCTATAATGTGCTTGAACTCAGCCGGCGGATTCGCGCGGCTGCGAAGAAACGATATTCGAAAAAGCTGGAGGAAAAAACATGAAGCGCACGTTGTTGTCATTTTTGGGATTGTCGGCGCTCTGCGCTATGCTGGCCGCGCCGGCGAACGCGGCTTCACGGGATCTGACCCCGTTTTCGGAGTACAAGCCGGCGGGGGAAAACGCGCCGGCCGCGAACCGCGCCGAACCGCTCGTGCGCGCGCAGTGGGCAAAAGACGCTCCGGCCGGGATCTCCGTCTGCGGCGAGTTTGTCGCCGGCAGTTCGGAACCGCAGGCCAAGATCCTCTTTTCGGCCGATCGCGCCGTAAAAGACTTCAAGGTGCTGGCGTTGGCGTTTGAGAGCGTGGACGAAAACGGAAAAGTCTCGTTCGCGGTCAAGGAATTGTATCGGCTCGACCAGCTCGCGCCGGAACATCCTCTGGCGGTCGTGACGACGTTTTTCGCGACCTGCCCAACAACGGCGTCTCTTACGTCGGCGAGGACGGCGCGACGCGGAACTTCGCCGTCAACGTGAGCGGCGAGGACGGTTCGCTGGTGCTGACGGAGTTCTGATATTTCCGGGAGCCCGCCGCGCGAGAAAGACGTGCCGACCGCCATGTTCCACGTGGAACACGGCCTATGAAAAATCCCTGAGGCTTCAGTTGATATGCTCCCTCTATGAGAGACAGTGAAAAGAGAAAAACACTGTAATCATAGGGGGAGCATTGTTATGGCACACAAGCAAAGAATATCCGTAAGAGGAACGGTCGAGATCATTCGAGAGTGTCTCGGCAGCGAGCAAGGCATAGGCGAAGGTACAAGAGAAATCGGAGTAGGTAATAAACCTCTATGCAGTTGGATCAGAAACTCTATAAAAAAGGAGCAGAAGGGCACATTCAGCTTTATGCACGTTATACTGTGCCAAAAGGGTAGATCTGCTGAAAAACTTGCGGCCATGTGATTATGATGTTATAATCACATGCAATTCACGGAGATCCATGGTCAAATTCAGAGTTTTTGTAGTGCGATATGGAGGCTGTCAGATGCTGTTGATGAAAGAGATGAACTTTGTCGATTACCGTGCCGAGGTTGCCAAAACTCGCGCGATAATTCTTCCGGTTGGCGCGTTCGAGGTCTGGGGGCCTCATCTCCCCGTCGGTGCCGATACGCTGGTGGCCGAAGAGATCGCCAATCGTATTTCCGAAAAGATTGGCTGGGTCGTCGGCCCTTCGGTTCCCGTCGGCTATTCGGAAAGTCTTTTTGCGCCTGAAGGCGGTACTATTACGGTTCGTCCCGAATCGCTGCGCAATTATCTTTATGACATTGTCGAGAGCCTTGTGGAAACGGGAGTGAACCGTTTCTGCTTTGTTGCCCCGCATCTGGGCAACGTGTCCGTTATTACCGAGATCGCCACGCACCTGCGCCGTACCAGGAACGTGAAGTGCTGTCTGATCGACTGGTGGCGGATCATCCAGCCCATTTGCAGGGGCATTCTCAAGTATGACGGCCGTCCCGCCCATGCTCATGCCGCTGAGGCCGGCACCTCCACGTTTATGTATTTGCGCCCCGACCTGGTCAAGACCGAGCGCTTGAAGGACGTGGGGCTTGCCGCCAACGAATATCCCGATATTCCTCAGTTTGTTCCCTTTGTGGAAACGTATCCCGAGGCCCACGTAGGGGATCCCACGCCGGCCAGCGCGGAGAAAGGCGAACAGATCGTCGGCAAAACAGTGGAACGTGTGGTCGAGTTCCTCAAGCAATGGCGTTAAAGCAGCACAAAGGAGATTGCGAAACAGATGAGAAAATACCTGATGGCCGTGATTCAAATGGATACGCGCGACAATAAAGACGCCAATCTGAAGGCTGCCTGTGACTTTATCGACGAGGCGGCGTCCAAAGGCGCGAAATTTGTCTCTTTCCCGGAAGTTTTCAATGTGATCGACGAGGGGCAGGAGGCGCCTGAACTTGTTCCCGAAGGGCGGACGATTTCCCTGATGGCCGAAAAAGCCCGCCGGCATAATCTCTGGATCCATTGCGGCAGCATCGCCGAAGTGAACCCGGAGGGCGACCGCAAGTTCAACACGACCGCCGTGTTGAATCCCCGGGGAGAAATGGTTGCCAAATACCGTAAGCTTCACACGTTCGACATCACGCTCCCCGATGGCAGCGTGGCTGAGGAATCGGCCCGCATCAAGCCCGGCCGGGAGATGGTGACGGTGGGCACGGAAATGGGCTGTCTTGGGCTGTCGATCTGCTACGATATCCGTTTTCCCGAGCTGTACCGTTATCTGACCCTGCATGGCGCTCAGATCCTGTTCGCGCCGGCCAACTTCCGCATGGCGACGGGAAAGGATCACTGGGAAGCGCTCCTGCGCGCCCGCGCTATCGAGAACACCTGTTACGTGGTGGCGGCCGGGCAGTACGGCAAAAAACACGGAACGTCCGATTCCTTCGGCGGCAGCATGATCGTCGACCCGTGGGGAACGGTTGTCGCCCGCGCCTCCGAAGGCGCCGGAATCGCCGTCGGCGAGATCGACCTCGAGTATCTCGACAAGGTACGCGCTCATCTGCCGTCGTTGAAAAACCGCCGCGCCGACGTGTACGACACGGTCAGGAAGTAGGCGCCTGTCATGGAATGGACGCCTGAACTGACAAAGCGGTTTATGAGCACCGATCCGGCGACTTATGGACATTTTCCCGGCGTCAGCTTCATGATGCCGCGCATCAAACCGATCAGCCGTTCGATGAAAATGGTCGGCCCCGCTTACACGGCGCGCATCCTCGGTAAGGATTCCTGCGCCATGTATAAGGCTATTCAGGAAGCTCCCGGAGGTTCTGTGCTGGTGGTCGATCGCGCTGGCGACGAGGTCTTTGCCTGTGTCGGGGAAATGGTGGCGCGCAACGCCCAGGCTCTCGGTCTGGCAGGGATCGTCATCGACGGTCCGGCGACCGATTCGGTCTGGCTCGACCGTATGGGGTTCCCCGTGTTCTGCGCCGGCATCTCGGCAGCGACGACCAACGTCTGGGGGCTCTCGGGGCAGTACGACATTCCCGTCAACTGCGGCGGCGCCGTCGTGCATCCCGGCGATATCGTTTTTGGCGACGCCGACGGCGTGATCGTGATGCCGCCCGATAACTGCGAAGCGTACTTGGCCAAAGCCGAAGCGGCGGCGATACGAGAAGCGAAGATGCGCGAGGACTTTGTCGAGGGAAAATTTTCGCTGCGCAGCGTCGATCCTCTTATCGAGGCGAACATGGAACAAGTTGTCGCCGATATTCGTTCCGGCGCGAAGAAACTGTAACCTTTGCGGCTCTGCGGCCGCGGGTTGAATCTTGTTATATTTGTTCAGCAGGAGGGAGAAATATGAAGAAATTTTTTGCAATGGTCCTGTGCGTCGTGTCCCTGATGGGACTGTGCGCTGCGTCTGCCCCGGCGGCTTTCAAGGACACGATCACGATGGTGAACGAGCTGGAGCCGGACACGTTGGACCCGCGGCGCGGCAACGGCATTTCCAACAACATCGTCATGACGCTGATCTACGACTCGCTGGTGGATCTTGACCGCGAGGGCAAAGAGATTCCCCGTCTGGCGACGAGCTGGGAGTTCATCGACAGCACGCACCTGAGAATGCATCTGCGCCGCGACGTGGTGTTTTCCAACGGTTATCCTCTGACTGCCGAGGATGTCCTCTTCAGCCTGGGGCGCACCAAGGACGATTCCACCTCCTATTCGACGATGATCTGGTACGACGAGAAAAACTCCAAAGCCGAAGATCCCTACACGGTGGTCCTGGCCATGCATCAGCCTTACGCTCCCGTGTTCAACGTGCTGGCCAGCGGACGCTGCTGGATCGGCTGCAAGAAAGCCATGGAGGAGATGGGCGAAAAGGATTATGCCCGAGCGCCCGTCGGTTCCGGCGCTTACAGGCTGGTCAAGTGGACCAACGGCGCCAGCATGCTGTTTGAGCGGAACGAAAAATATTGGGGTACGCCGGCGAAGACCAAAAATGTCCTGCTCAAATTCGTCCCCGAGCCCGCTTCTCGCGTGATCGAGCTGGAGACCGGCGCCGCCGACTTCGCGTTCTACATCAACGGATCCGACATCGACCGCGTCAACGCGATCGACGGCTGCCACGTCGAATCGGGACGTTCCGAAAAATATTATCTGATCACGATGGCCATGAACCACCCGATTCTGTCGAATCAGAAAGTCCGTCACGCCCTGTCGTATGCCGTTGACATTCCCGCTTTGGCCGACGCGGCCTTCGACGGTCACGCTCACGCCATGACGGGCGTATATCCCTCCATCGTCGAGGGCTGGAAGGATATGGGCGGCTGGGAATACAACCCGGAGAAAGCCAAGCAGCTTCTGGCCGAGGCCGGCTATCCCAACGGCTTCGACGTCGAGCTGCACCTTCTGCCCGAGGCGCTGTATCAGCAGATGGGCGAGATCGTTCAGGCGTACTGGGCAGCCGTCGGCGTGAACGCTCGCATCGAACAGAGCGCCCTGGCGACCCGCGAGGCGCAGGGGCCTTGGGAGGCCTCGATCCGCACGGCGACGGCCAACGAGATCTCCAATATCCTCATCATTTACGAGAAAGAGTTCGGTTCGCGCCTGGCTCCCAACGACATGAAACTCGACGGCATGCTCAAAAAGTTGAAGACGTTGTACGATCGGGAGGAACGGAAGGTCCTGCTCGGCGAGATCCAGGATTATCTCTATGAGAAACGCTATTCCATTCCCTTTGCCGAAGCCGACACGATCTTTGGCGTCAGCGACAAGATCAAAAACTTCGTCATGCCTACGACGATCTTCCGCGTCAACGTCAAGGACTGGGAAGTCGAAGAATAGCATTCGCGTCTCGTCTTCACGCGCCATGATTGGGCAGCCGGACTCTTCCGAAGGATCCGGCTGCTTTTTAGAATGAGTATTTCACGAGGAAGGGGAAATCCGGCGTATGCTCAAATTCATCGGCAAACGCGTCCTGATGATGGTTCCGGTCATGCTGGGCGTCGTGCTGCTGGTCTTCAGCATGATGTACTTTTCTCCCGGAAAGCCTGAGGATTACATCCTCGGTGACATGGCGACCGTAGAGGACAAGGCAAAATTCCGGGCTGAAAACGGCTTGAACGATCCATTCATCATCCAGTATTTCAACTATATCAGGAAAGCCCTGACGGGGGATCTGGGCATTTCCTACACGACGAAGCAGCCTGTGGTCACCGAGATCATGAGCCGCTTCCCGACCACGTTTCAGCTGGCTTTTTTCAGCACGTTGATCGCGGTGGCTCTGGGGATTGTCACCGGCATTGTTTCGGCGGTCAAACAGTATACTGTGTGGGACAATATCTGCCGCGTGCTGGCCATGATCGGCGTGTCCATGCCGAATTTCTGGCAGGGCCTGCTGCTGATCATTCTCTTTTCGGTTGTTCTGAAGTGGTTCCCGTCGTCGGGATTCAGCAGCTGGAAACATGTGGTGCTTCCGGCGCTGACCATCGGTACTTCCTCGGCGGCGGCCGTGATGCGCATGACCCGTTCCAGCATGCTGGAGGCCATCCGTCAGGATTATGTGCGCACGGCTCGTTCCAAAGGACAGTCTGAAGTGAAAGTCGTCTGGCATCACGCCTTCCGCAACGCGATCATTCCCGTCATGACGGTGGTGGGCGTCAACTTCGGCAAGATGTTGGGCGGCGCGGCGATCAGCGAGGTCGTTTTCGCCATCCCCGGCCTGGGGAACCTGATCATCGGCGCCATCAAGGTGAAGAACGCGCCGCTGGTCCAGGGAGGCATCATGTTCATCGCTCTGGCCATGTCGGTCGTCAATCTGATCGTCGACGTGCTTTACGCTTACGTGGATCCGCGCATCCGTTCGCAATATCTGAAGCCGCGGCGGTCGCGTCTCGGCAGGAAATCGGCAAAGGGGGGAGCGTAGATGTCAGGGATCGAGAACAAAACAGCGGCGTTCGAAGATCTCGCCGGACTCGAAGAAATCTCCATCAGCAGCCGCGGACAGCTGAAAGACATTTGCAGACGCTTCCTGAAGAATCGAGCCGCCGTGCTCGGCCTGGTCATCATCGTCATCCTCGTCGTCTGCGCTCTGTTTCCCGGTCAGATCAGCGGATTCGATTATGCTCGCCCCAACCTTCGCATGCGTTATCTGCCGTTGTCGGCGGAGCACTGGATGGGGACCGACGAGCTGGGGCGCGATATCTTTACCCGCGTGATCTGGGGCTGCCGCACGTCTCTGACGATCGGACTGAGCTCGGTCGTGATCGCCTGCGTCATTGGCACGGCGGTGGGCTGTGTGGCTGGATTTTACGGCGGTTGGCTTGACAACGTGCTGATGCGCTGCATCGACGTGCTGCTGGCGGTTCCCAACTTGCTGCTGGGCATCTCCATCGTGGCCGCGCTGGGGAACAGCATTCCCAACCTGATCCTGGCCATCGGTCTGGGGCTGATGTCGAGTTTTGCGCGCGTCACCCGCTCGGCCGTGATCACGGTACGCGGCGAGCAGTATATCGAAGCGGCCCGTTCCACGGGGGCCTCAAATCTGCGCATCATCTGGAAATATGTGCTGCCGAACGCCATGGCGCCGATCATCGTCCAGGTGTCCATGGGCATCGCGACGGCGATTCTGACCATTTCCGGTCTGAGCTTCATCGGTTTGGGAGTGCCGGCGCCGACGCCCGAGTGGGGCGGCATGCTTTCCACCGGCCGTCAGTTCATCCGCGACCACTGGAACCTGATCACGTTCCCCGGAGTGGCCATCATGATCACGGTGTTCGCCTTCAACCTGTTCGGCGACGGTCTGCGCGACGCGCTGGATCCCCGTTTGAAATCCTGATGAGCGGAGGCCGACACGATGAGTGAAAACGACAAGAACCTCCTTGAAGTCAGAGATCTGACGATTCATTATTTCGTCGATAAAACGGTGGTCAAAGCGGTCAACGGCATCAGTTTTGCCCTGGCGCAGGGAGAATCTCTCGGCCTGGTCGGCGAAACCGGCGCCGGGAAAACCACGACGGCTCTCGGCATTATGCGTTTGGTCCCCAATCCTCCCGGGCGTATCGTCGGCGGCTCTATCCTCTACAAAGGGGAGGATCTCTGCAAGAAATCCGAAGAGGAGATGCGCAAGATCCGCGGTCACGAGATCTCCATGATCTTTCAGGATCCGATGACGGCGCTGAACCCCGTACTGACCGTCGGTGACCAGATCGCCGAGGTCATCGGCCTGCACCGGAAGATCGCCAGGAAGGAAGCGCTGCGCAAGGCCATGGAAATGATGGAAATGGTCGGCATCGAGGGCGGACGCTGCCACGAATATCCCCATCAGTTTTCCGGCGGCATGCAGCAGCGCATTGTCATCGCCATTGCGCTGGCCTGCAATCCTTCGCTGCTGCTGGCCGACGAGCCGACGACGGCGCTGGATGTGACGATCCAGGAACAGGTGCTGCACCTCATCGAAACGCTCAAGAAGCGTTTCGGCACGTCGTTGGTGCTGATCACCCATGATCTTGGCGTTGTGGCCGAAGTCTGCGATCGAGTGGGCATTGTCTACGCCGGAAACATCGTGGAGTACGGCACGCTGGAGCATATCTACAACCATACGTCGCATCCCTATACGCAGGGACTGTTCGGCTCGATCCCCAACTTCGACAAAAAAGTTCGCCGCCTCAAACCGATCGCCGGTCTGATGCCCGACCCCGCCAACCTGCCCGACGGATGCGTATTCGCCGCCCGTTGTCCGGAGGCGAGGGAATCCTGCCGTCACGGCGTCATTCCCAACGTGGAGATCGCCCCCGGCCATTTCGTGCGTTGCCTGAACTTTGCGGGCAGAGGGGAGTAGCCATGTCTGCGATCCTTGAAGTCGTCGATCTGAGAAAGTATTTCGAGACGCCCCGCGGTCTGCTGCACGCCGTGGACGGCGTGTCCTTTGCCATCGAACGGGGCAAGACTCTCGGCGTCGTGGGCGAATCGGGCTGCGGCAAATCCACGTTGGGGCGTACCGTGATCCATTTGCAGGAACCGACATCCGGCACGATCGTCTTTGAAGGGCGGGACATCAGCCGCGTTGACGAACATCGGCTCAAAGATCTGCGCGAAGACATGCAGATGATTTTTCAGGATCCCTTTTCGTCGTTGAACCCGCGCATGTCCGTCGGCCAGCTGATCGCCGAGCCTCTGCTGATCTATAAGAAACACGGAACTGAGCGCGAACTGGCGCGTCACGTCGCCCGACTGATGGATACCGTCGGCCTGGCGCGCCGTCTGGCGAACTCGTATCCCCACGAGCTCGACGGCGGACGCCGGCAGCGCATCGGAGTCGCCCGCGCCCTGGCGCTGGAACCGAAGTTCATCGTCTGCGACGAGCCCGTGTCGGCGTTGGACGTGTCCATTCAGGCGCAGATCATCAACCTGATGCAGGATCTTCAGGAAGCCATGAACCTCACCTATATGTTCATCACCCACGACATGTCGGTGGTCCGCCATGTTTCCGACGATATCATGGTCATGTATCTGGGCAGCATGGTGGAGTTTGCCGATTCGGAAGAAATGTTCAACGTCCGTCTGCATCCCTACACGCAGGCCTTGCTGGCCGCCGTCCCCATACCGGTGATCGGAGCGAAGAAGGAGCGTTCGTTGCTGAAAGGCGAGATCACCTCGCCTGTCGGGCTCGGCGACGGATGCCGTTTTGCGAAACGCTGCCCTCATGCCGAGGATCGCTGCTTTCGGGAAACGCCCAGGCTCGACGAGCTCCGCCCCCGCCACTTTGTCGCCTGCCACCGGGCGCGGGAAATCAATCGGCTGAGTTTGGACAAGCGTTTGGAGCTTAGACCGGAAAGGCTGGATTTTTCGTAAAACCTTGCAATACTATTTCTTGATAAAAAGCGTTAACATAGTTTGCCGGGCGCTGCGAGGGAGTTCAGTCGCTCAGGACTCCCTCGACCGCTGCGCGGTCTGCGCGGCTCGCTTTGCGAATCTCCCTCGCAGCGCCCTTGGGTTCGGCCTTTTAATTAAGAAATAGTATTAATTGAGAAATAGTATAAAATAACTGTTGGGATGGCGTAAACGTGACCGTTTGCGCCATCCCAACAGTTTTAAGGCGTGCTTTATGCGTGCCGGCAGAATGCCCGGATTACGAGCGTCAATAGTTAAGCGTGGAATCCATCTCGTATTCCCATTTTTCAGTAAAAACGTATTGATTGCTCACCCACACGGCTTTCCCCTGGTTGTCGGAGAAGAAACGACGAACTCTTAGAACCGGCGTGTGTTCAGCGACCTGCAAATAATCCGTGATCTTTTTAGGCGGGATACGAACGGCAAGTTTCTCGTGAACGCGGCAGATCATGGTGTTGAATTTAGAGGTCAGCATCTCCTTCATGGAGATAAAATCTCCTGCCGCTTTGAAAATGGAGAGGTCAAAACGCTGCGGAAGATAATGTTCAAAGACGAAGACGGGGGTTTCTTCGATACATTGGCTGCGGATCAAATAAGTCGTTTGCTCCTTTTTGCCCAAATTCAGGAAGGTTGGGATGTCCCGATCGTGCGGGACCTTCAGGGAGATCTCCAGCGTTTGGGTTGAAAGCCGGTCCCAATACTGCTCATACACGTTCACAAAGCCTGTGGCGGTAAACCAAGGGTGCGTGCGCACCTGCTTGGTGACAAAAGTCCCCTTGCCTTGGAGGCGGAGAACGAGCCCTTCGTTTTCAAGAGCTCCGAGCGCCTGTCGTACCGGGGCGCGGCTGGTGCCGTAAATTTTCTCGAGATCGGCCTCCGTCGGCAGCATTGCCCCCGGCTTATAGAGTCCTTCGCAGATCTTGTACTGTAAATCGCGATAAATTTGATAATAAAGAGGTATAGTCATTTCATTGTCTCCAGAAGTGTGCGATAGTTTCCCCTCTCATTATCGATTTTTGAAATAATAAGTCGGGGCCTCAACTGACGTGTCGCTGTTCAGTGATAATGTCATGCTGTTTCTTTATTGATTCGGGTCGAACTCAAGACGTTGCGAGGAAAATCCACAAAGCGAACGGCGCAGCCCGCTTCGCGGGGTTCCCGCGCGGCCCTCAGCGCTGCGTCCGGTCCAGTTCGGTCCAGCCGAAATCCGCCGCTTCGGGCTGCCAGCGCAGCAACAGCGAGGAATCGGCAAGGTGCACGACGGCCCAGCACGGCGCGACGAAACAGAGCTGGGCGTTTCCGGGCAGATCGGGCCGGGCCGCGCGCAGAGACTTCTCCAGCGCCGCGCGGTTCAGGCGGTCATTCCATCGTGGTTCGGGAGCCATCAGGCGCATCCGCGCCGCCAGTTCGGCGGAATCTCGCGTCACTTTGCCGCTGCGGGCGACGACGCCCCAGAGCACGACGGTGCAGACGACGAGCGCCAGCGCGGCCGCGAGCGCCATGACCTTCGCCGACGGGCCGAGAGGATTGGGCTTCATTTAACTGACCGTCTTGCCGCGCAGCTGCCCGCAGGCGGCGTCGATGTCGGTCCCATGCTCCTTGCGCACTTCGCACTCCACGTTCAGCTCTTTGAGGATCTTCATGAACGGCGCGATGCGGCTGGCCGAAGGACGGGCGAATCTCGTGCCGGCCACGGGGTTGTAGGGGATCAGGTTCACGTAGACCTGCAGGTTCGAGAACAGCGTCGCCAGCTCGTAAGCGCAGTCCGGCGTGTCGTTGACGTTCTTGAGCATGACGTACTCGATGGTGAGGCGCACGCCGGTCTTCTGCTGCCAGTATTCGAGCGCGCTGAACACGGCGCCGAGCGGGAAGCGCTCGTTCACGGGCATGATGCGCGATCTCAGCTCGTTGTTGGGCGCGTGCAGCGACAGGCACAGGTAGATGTCCAGCCCTTCGTCGGCGAGGCGGCGGATGCCCTCGGGGATGCCGGACGTGGAGATGGTGACGTGCCGCACGCTCAAGCCCCGCATCTTCGGCTCGAGGAACATGCGCACGGCTTTGACGACGTTCTCGTAATTGAGCAGCGGCTCGCCCATGCCCATGAAGACGACGTTGTTGATATCGTGCCCGACGTCGGACTCCATGGCGGCGAAATGCGAGACGATCTCGCCGGCGCTGAGGTTGCGCCTGAAGCCCTGCTGCCCCGTGGCGCAGAACTCGCAGCGCAGCGGACAGCCGACCTGCGAGGAGATGCAGGCCGTGTAATGGTTGCCGTGGTCCATCAGCACCGACTCGACGTACTCGCCGTCGTCGAGCCGCCATAAGTACTTGCGCGTGCCGTCGGCGGCCGTCTGCCGCTTGGCCAGTTTCGGCAGCCGGATCTCCAGCAGCTCGGGCAGACGCTCGCGCAGCGCTTTGGACAGGTTGGTCATGGCGCCGAAGCTGAAAACTTTCTTCTTGTAGATCCACTGGCACAGCTGATCGGCCGTGTAGCGCGGCATGTCCAGCTCTTCCTGCACGAAACGCTCCCAGTCGGCCAGCGTCATCTCGAAAGCGCTGCGCTTCGCCGCGGCTTCGGGCGCGTTCGTCACGTTCAGTTCGTCGTTTTCCATTTTCTTTCCCTTTTCCTTTCATGAAGGCCGGCGCTTCCCCAAACGGCAAAGCGCCGCCCGGCCTTTCGATTACGAAAAGCATAACAGTTTTATTCCCCGCTGACAAGGCCGCCGTTCGGCGCGCAAAGAAAAAGACGCCCGAGGGCGTCCTCTCGCTCTATTGCCCCGCGTCGATCCGTTCCATGGCCGTCAGGACTTTTTCGAGGCGAGGCCCGATAGGCACGCGCAGGCGCGCCGCGTTGCGCCCCGCAAAGCCTTCGCAGGAGACGGCACGCACGCCGCGGCGGGCGAACTCGCGCGCCAGGTCGACGTTCGAGTCGGCGTGGACGACCATGCAGATCGCCACGCTGTCGGTCGTATGCGCGAAAGAAAGATGCCGCCACGGCCGCATCAGGCTTTTTTTCGCGGCGGCGGTGCGGGCGCGCAGCTCGTCCAGGAACTCCGGTTCGCTCAACGCGGCGGCGGCCACGCGGCGCGAGAGCGACGACACGGCATAGGGGTTGGAGAGGGTGTTCGCCGCCGCGGCCAGCTTGGGAGGCAGGAGCAGGTAGCCGGCGCGCAGCCCCGCCAGCCCGAATCCCTTGGAGAAGGAACGGGCGACGAGCAGGTTGTCGTACGCGTCGAACAGGCTCACGGCCGAACGCCCGCGCGGCACGTAATCGCCGTAGGCTTCATCGACGAGCACGCAGACGTTCGCCTCCCGCGCCGCGGCGAGGATCTCCTCGAGCGCGGCGGGCGGGACCGCCTGTCCCGTCGGATTGTTGGGATTGTCGAACGCCGCCAGCTTGAAGCGCGGCGACAGCGCCGCCGCAAAACGCGCGGCGCTGAAACGGTAATCCTCCTCCGCTTTCAGCGGCACCGTCTCAAAAAAGCCGCCGTGCAGACGCACGTCGGCGCCGTACTCGAAAAACAGCGAAGCGCCGCCCAGCACGCGGTCGCCCGGTTCCAGAAACAGCCGGTTGACGAGATACAGACCGCTGACGGAGCCCTCGGTAAGGACGATGTTCTCGTTTCCCAGCGCGGCATGATCCTTCCAATAGGCGGCGATCGCCTCCTTCAGTTCGTTGGCGTGGGGATACGGCGCGCACATGTTGAAATCGAGCGCCGCGAAGGCCCGGCGCGCCGCCGGCGAAGTCAGTTCGACGTTAACGCCTTCGCCGCAGTCCACTTCGCAGGGCGGCGTTTCCGTTCCGAGCGCGTAGCTGACGCGGGGCTGGTTTCTGACGGCGCGGGTGATGCGATATTCCATGGCGTCCTCCTGAAAAACGTTGATGTGCACATTATAGTACGGCGCCGACGGAAATCAAAAACGTTCCGCCGGATCATACGTGACCGCCAGCGGAACGTTCAATACCCATTTCTCGGGCAAAAAGCCGGACACGAGGGCGCTGCGAGGGAGATTCACAAAGAGAGCCGCGCGGACCGCGCGGCAGTCGAGGTAGTTCTGGGCGAGTGAACTTCCTCGCAGCCCCCGGAAAACTATGTTGACGCTTTCTATCAAGAATCAGTATGAGAAGAGAGCGGCCGTGCTATAATAAATAAAATGTTTCTGCAGAGATGTGACTGAAAGGAACGCCGCCATGACCGCCGACGAATTGACAAGACTTTCGCTAAAAGCAAGGGCCGCGGTCGAGCGCGCTTGGAACACGGCCCGCTCGCATTTTCCGCCGCAGCTGATCTGCGATCGTCCCGGCTCCACGCTCGCCGTTTCGCTTACAGGCGCGAAGTGCGCTCTCAACTGCGCTCACTGCGGTGGGCACTACCTCGAGGGGATGACTCCAATTGAAAAAATTGAAGCGGCTCTCGCGACGGGGCGCTATACCAGCTGTCTCCTTTCGGGCGGATGCACGCCGGCCGGCAAGGTTGAAGTCGCCCGCCAGGAAAAACTCGTAATGCGGCTTAAGAGCCGCGGGCTGAAAATCAACGTGCACGCCGGCCTCATCAGCCAGGCCGAGATCGACGTTTTAGCGCCGCTCGCCGATCGGATCTCATTCGATATGGTGACTGACGATCGGACTATCCGTGATGTATTTGCTCTGACGCGTACCGGAGATGATTATATTGATACTTATCGCCGGCTGCGCGCCGCTGGAGCCCGGGTCGTCCCTCACATTTGCGTCGGCCTCTGGGGCGGTCAGGTGCGTGGCGAATACGACGCGCTGCGCGTGCTCGCCGAACTTGGCGCTGACGCGCTGGTCTTTATCGTTCTCATACCGACCCCCGGCACGGCTTTTGCCGACCGCCAGCCGCCTCCGCTTGAGGATGTCGCGAACGTCTTTGCCCGCGCGCGGGAACTGTTCCCGCGCCAATCGATCAATCTTGGATGCATGCGCCCGGCAGGACGCTACAGAGCCGAACTTGACACGCTTGCCGTCGCCAGCGGCCTCAACCGTCTTGTGAATCCCACGCCGCCGGCGCTGCGCCTGGCGCGTTCGCTCGGCCTTGAGCTGATCGACCGGAAGGAGTGCTGCGTATTGTGAAGATACGTCTGTCAATCGGCACCGCAGCTGTTCTTGGTCTTGCGCGTCTTAAATCCGACGCGCTTCCCACCACAGCGTATCTGATGGATACGGGCGGCAGATGCGCGCACAATTGCGCGTTCTGCGCTCAGGCGCGAGAGGCCGAAACTGGAGAAGATCATCTCTCAAGGGTTATCTGGCCGGTTTATGACTTAGGAGACGTTCTCAGCGGCCTTATCACCGCCGCTCGAGGCGGGACTATTCGCCGTGCGTGCATTCAGGTTACCCTGAACGCCGGTTCCTTTGAGCGCACCCTCGTTATTCTCAAAGCCGTGACGAACGCAGTATCGCTCCCCGTCAGCGTCTCGACCAATATCACCTCCGCCAGCCAGGTCGATCGACTGATGGGAAGCGGGGCGGCGCGAGTAAGCATTGCGCTTGACGCCGCTACTCAATCCCTTCATGATCAGGTGAAAGGCACGGGCTACGCTCGCAAGGTCCAACTCCTGACCGAGTGCGCGAGGCGCTACCCCGGCCGAATCACCACGCACTTCATCGTCGGTCTTGGAGAGTCGGAGGAAGACGTGATCGCCGCGATACAAAACATGCACGACCTGAATGTCACCGTGGGGCTTTTCGCCTTCACGCCTCTGCGCGGCACGCGCATGGCGAAGTGCCCGCCCCCCGAGGCCGGACGCTACCGTCGCGTTCAGCTGGCAAACTGGTTGATCAAAACGAAACGTCGGCGCGTTTCCGACATGTCTTTTTCGAATGGGCGACTCTCTGGCATTGACGGAGACATAAAAGAACTGCTGTCAGTCCTATCCTCCGGCGAAGCGTTTGAGACGGCGGGATGCCGCGACTGCAACCGTCCTTACTACAACGAAAATCCCGGACACGGCGTGATGTACAACTACCCTCGCCCGCTGAAAAACTCAGAGGTCATCCAGGCCTTGAAAGAAACGCATTTATTTGCTCAGACAGACCTGAACGATCTGACGCCCGTCACCGGCAAGGAAACAAGGAGGTGCCCTCATGAAATGGCGATTCATTGATACCAAAATCCATTCGGGCGCGTGGAACATGGCGATCGACGAGGCCGTTATGACCTGTTGCGCCGCCGGACGCGTGCCGCCGACTCTTCGTTTTTACCGTTGGGGGCCTCCTGCGCTCACGCTGGGGTATTTTCAAAAGGCCGAACGCGACGTGAACTTCGACGCCTGCGCTCATCTCGGCATCGACGTCGTGCGCCGTCTCACCGGCGGCCGCGCCGTTCTTCACGACCAAGAATTGACCTACAGCATCGTTATGCCTCATGAGGGGTGCCCGTTGCCCGACAGCATCACTGACTCGTATCGCGTGCTTTCCAGAGGACTGGCCGAAGGCTTTCGGATACTCGATTTGCCCGTAACGATGAGTCATCCGGCGCCGAGAAGCGGTAAACCGGGAAGTTCCGCGGCCTGCTTCGACGCCCTTTCGGTCTGGGAGCTTGAAGCGGACGGCAAAAAAATTGTTGGGAGCGCCCAAGCCCGTCGCTTTGGCTCCGTACTCCAGCATGGTTCAGTGCTCAACGACCTGAATCCGGAGATGCTTTTTGCAACCATGAAGGACGAAAACCCTCGGAGATTGGAACGGGCCAAGGCGACGTTTCTTGAAAAAGCGACGAGTATACGCCATCTCACTGGCCGCCCGCTTCCGTGGAACGAGCTCTTTGACGCGTTCAAAGAAGGCTTCTTCATCGCGTTGGAGCGCGATCTGGACGCTCATTTCGTGGAAGACGACTTGACTGACGACGAGCTTTCGTTGGCGGAGGACCTGATCGAAAATAAATACGCGACGCGCGATTGGAACCATCGCCGCTAAACGCATGAAGCGCCGCATTCCCCAACGCAGGGAATGCGGCGCTTCATGCGTATCAGATCCAGTTCAGTTGAAATGCAGGTGCAGCGCGCTTTGATACTATTTCTTGATCGAAAAAACCGAACACGAGGGCGCTGCGCGGCAGTTCCGAGCGGCTGAACTCCCTCGCAGCGCCTAAAAAACCATGCTAACACATTCTATCGGGAATCAGCGTTATGTACAGAAATTTATTTTTGAAATGATGATTGACCTTTTAGCTCAAATGAGACTATAATGAGACAAAATTTTCTGTCGCAAGGAGTCCGCCATGAAAACTTACGAGGTGAAGATGGGCCGCGGCGTGCAGCGCTGGCAGAGCCCGTATGACTATATCGTCCCGCAGCCGCGCGGCCGCGGCCTATGCGGCGCGTCGTGCTCCGTCGAGGAGGCGCTTGACCGCCCCATCGGTTCTCCCTCGCTGGAAGAACTGGCGAAAGACTCCCGCCGCATCGCCATCGTCGTGCCCGACGTCACGCGCGGCTGGTGCCGCGCCCCCGAGATGAACGCGGCGGTAAGAAAACGCCTTGCCGTCAACAAATCGGCCGAGGTGACGTGGATCGTCGCCACGGGACAGCACCGCGCCGTGGAAGAGCGGGACAAAGAACTGGTCTTCGGCGGCGCGATGATGTCCGGCGACCGCTGGCTCAGCCACGACTGCGAAGACGTCGTGGACACGGGGCTGGTCACGCCGCTGGGCACGCCGGTCACGCTCGATCCGGCCTTCGTCGCCGCCGATCTGGCGGTGCTGGTGGGCGGCATCACGTTCCACGACATGGCCGGCTTTTCGGGCGGGCGCAAGATGATCATGCCCGGCGTTTCCGGACGCCTTTCGATCGTCAAAAATCACAACCACTGTCTCAAAGACGGCGGACTGAATCCCGCCACCGACAGCGGCCTGCTGGAACACAACCCGATGGCGCAGGATCAGCGCGCTTACGCCGATCTGGCGCTGCGCGGCAAAAAATGCTTCGTCCTCAACACGATCGCCGACAGCGTGGGCGAGCCGGCGGCGTGGGTGGCGGGCGACATCTGGCAGGCGTGGGAGGCGGGCTGCCAGACGAGCCGTTCCTTCGCCTCGCTGTGGATCCCGCGCCGGGCGGCGCGCGCCGTCTCTTCCTGCGGCGGCTTTCCGCTGGATCTCGATCTTTACCAGGCCACCAAGGCGCTGTTTTCGCCGCTGGCGGCCCTGGAGCCCGGGGCGCCGATCGTGCTGGTCGCCGATCTGGAAGACAGCCTCGGCCCCGGCGATTTCGAGGCCTCGCTGCGCAGTTCGCTGCACGACGCGTCGGCCTTTATGCGCCACATGGAAACGGCGTTCACGATCCCCGGCTACATCGCCCTGCGCACCGTGCTGGAAATGCGGGGACGCCCCGCGGCTCTGGTGACTTCGCGCGAGAACGTGCCTTTTCCCGGGCAGGTTTTCCGCGACATGCAGTCGGCCGAAAGGTGGCTGCAGGAACAGTCGGGAATGAACGGCCTGTCGATCCTGGTCCCCAGCGGCAACGCCGTCCACGTCCTCGCCGCGGAATAAGCGCGGGAACGACGAGTGCGGATGACTGGCGCACGATCCAGCCATCCGCACTCGTTTTTTGCTGACGGGGCGCGCCGTGTCCCGGGGACGGGGCGGCGCTCATGCGCTCTTTACGGGGCGCGCTTTTTCGACAGGCGTCCGGGCGCCGGGCCTCCGCCGCCGGTTTCACTGGCCGCCGGTCGGCGTTCGTTCGGCGGCGATCTTCGCTTCGGCGAAGCGGAGCGCGGCGGCGTAGCTTTCCCGATCGGGACAATAGACGCGCATCAACGTGCCGCGTTTCCCCTTGAGCAGGAGGACGCGCAGGGAACGCAGCTCGGCGGCGCGGGTGACGTCGCCCCAGCCGACGTGTTTTTCGACGCTGCGCGCGGAGAACGGCGGCGGCTCGATCGGATAGCAGAGGCAGTGGAGCGCTTTGCGCGACAGCGCTTTGGGATAGCACTTGAGGTTGTCGCAGTGCGCCCCCGTGCGGTCGAAGCGGTAGAGCGCGGCGTAGCGGTTGCGCATGACGAGAAAACAGACGACCGCGTAGAAGATCGCGAGCAGGACGCAGAAGTCGAAGGCGACGATGGCGCCGCTCCATACGTGGGCGGCGGTAACGAATCCGTCGAAGTAAAACTGCGCGGCAAGCAGCACCAGCCAGGCGAGCAGGAAGGCGACCACGAGGATCGAAGCGAAGTCGAGCAGGATCAGCGGATTGGAACCGACCGGCACGCCGACGCGCCAGCTCAGCTCCGGTTCCTGCCGTTTCGTGACGGGAGAAGGCATTTTTTTATTGAGCCCCTTTTTCTGAAAGATAAACCCCCGCGCGGCAAAAAATCCTGCCGCGGGGGCTTTTTTGTCAAGCGTCCACGGGCACTGTAATGCTATTTCTCAATTAATAAGGATGGGCGCCCTGCAAACTCTGTTAATGCTTTTTGTCAAAAAATAGTATAACACAGCCGCCCGTCCCTTTCCACGCAAGAGCGTCGCCCGGCAAAAGGAAGCCGTTTTTTTCGCTTTTTCAAAGGACGGGCAAAATAAATCAGGTAAGGTCAATGCCTTAAATCGCAAAATTTGCGCGAGCGCTCCCTTTTTGAGGAAAGTCCGTACGTCGGGAACGGCCGGAGCCGACGGATGGGGGCGCTGCGAGCGGCGAATGTGGTATGATAAATTGCCTCCGCGTGGGGGCGCAAATTCTTTTACAGAGGAACGGAACTTTGATCATGGCCAGACACTATCTTGCGGTCTTGACGGCCGTCGTTTTTTGGGGAGCTTCGTTCATCGTCACGGCGATCGCCTACCGGACCATCGCGCCGCTGCAGCTGGGGCTGGTGCGCTCCGCGCTGGCGGCGCTGCTTTTTGCCGGTTGCAGGGCTGTGACGGGCGGCCGCGGGCGGCCGGCGAACAAGGATCTGCCGGCAATCGCTCTGAGCGGTTTTTTCGGCGTGACGCTCTATTTCTCCTTTCAGAATCTGGGGCTCGACATGACCTCGTCGTCGCACGCGGCGCTGATCGTGGCTTCCTATCCGGCGATCACGGTGCTGATGGAGTGCGCCGCGCGCCGAAGGATGCCGCCGCTGCGTCAGGTCGTCGGGATCCTCGTCGCCATCGCGGGAGTGGCGCTGCTGACGGGCGCGGCGGTGTCGCGGGGCCCGCGGGAGGCTCTGGGCAACTGGCTGCTGATCTCCACGGGCATCGCCTGGGGATTCTACAATCTGATCACTCAGAAGGTGGCGGGTCGCTATCCTGCGTCGATGCTGACGGCCTGGCAGATGCTCTTCGGCGCGCTCTTTTTCGTGCCGTTCGCCGCGTTCGAGGGGCGTCCCTGGATCATGCCGACGGTCTCGTCGGGGGCGGCGATCCTCTTTCTGGGCGTGTGCTGTTCGCTGCTGTCTTATCTGTTCTACAATTATTCGCTGACGGGGCTTTCGGCGTCTGCGGCGGCGCTGCTGAATCTGGTGCCGGTGGTGGGCATCGTCTGTTCCTGCCTGGTGCTTCATGAAGCGGTTTCCGCGCGGCAGATCCTCGGCGGGCTGGTGATCGTCGCCGGGGTGTGGCTCAGTTCCGCCGCGGCGAAATCTACAGGCTGAAGCGGCGGTCAAGGGGGAGAGGGAAATGGCTGTAACCGTACGGGACATTCTCAACATGCCCGAGTTCAAGGGCTTTCGCCTGCTGGGCGGAGCCGGCGGGCTGGGGCGCGAGGTGCTGCGCACGACGGTGGGCGACGCGCCGGACTGCTATAAATGGTCGCAGGGCGGCGAGTTCGTGATCACCTCGGGCTATCCGTTCCGCGATCTGGAAAACGTGGAACAGCTGATCCGCGGTTGCTGCGAGTCCGGCACGGCGGCCCTGGGCATCAAACTGGGGCGTTACATCGACAGGCTGCCGCCGCAGGCGCTGGCATTGGCCGATAAAATCGGTTATCCGCTGATCTCCATCCCGCTGGAAATGCCCTTCGCCGAGATCCTCCATCCCGTACAGTCGCGCGTCATCAGCGATCAGGCGCATCTGCTCCGCTATTCAAGCACCGTGCAGAAGGCCTTTTTCGACCTGAACGTGCAGTGCGCGAGCCTCGAGGATCTGCTGGAAACGCTGCGCAATTTCACTCATCTCAACCTGGCGCTGCGCTGTACGGAAAGTTCTTTCGACCGTCTCTGCGCCGACGCAGGCCCTTTCCGGGAAGCGCTGGCGTCGCTGCCGCTGCCGGAAGTGCTGAAGCGCTATCCGTGGGAGAAAATCGCCCTCTGCGGCGAGTCCGCTTCCGCCTGGCTCGTTTTCGACGCGGAGCCGTCCCGGCTGCGCGAGTCCTGGAACGAGATCCCCATCACCCAGGCCAAGGGCGCGCTGCTGCTGTTCTTCCAGCGCTGGAGCTCGGGCGCGCAGGTGGAGCGGCGTTACCGCAACGAGTTCGTCATGGACATCCTCATGAACAACCTGCGCCTCAAGGACGAAGTGTGGAACCGCGCCCGTTCGTTCGGCTGGGATCTGGGCGGCGCCAAGAAAGTCGTGGTCTGCGACATCGACGACTACAAGAACCGCCTCACCCGCGCCATGGCCGCCGGGCAGGGGCCGGCCGTCCTCGAAGAGTCGAAGGGGCGCATCTTCGCCGTCTGCCGCGAGTTCATCGGCCGCATGGAAAAGCACGTGCCCTACGCGGAGATGAGCGACTCGGCCGCGTTTATCCTTTCCTCGCGGGGAATCTTCGAGGAAGAGCAGCGCCAGTTGGAATGCATTTTGACGCCGATGATGGAGCAGATCGCCGCGCAGACGGGCTTTTCCGTCACCGTGGGCGTCAGCGGCCGCTGCGGCGACGTGTTTCTCTGCTGGAAGGGCTACAATCAGGCGCGCATGGCGCTGGAGCTGACGCGGCGGACGGCCGGCGGCAACCGCATCGCCTGGTGGAACCGTATGGGCGCGCCGCGCGTGCTCTGTACGACGCTTCAGAATCCGGCGGCGCGGGAATTCGTCGAGGCGCAGCTGGGGCCGTTGCTGCGCTGCGACGCAGAAAAAAAGGAAGACACGCTGCGGCGCACGCTGGAAACGATGATCGCCTGCAACTGGAGCGTGAAGAAAAGCGCCGCGGCGCTGGGGCTTCATTACAACACGCTCAAATATCGCTGGGGAAAGATCTGCGCCCTGCTGAGCGAGGATTTTTCCAGCAGCGAAAGCCGTTTCTGCGTGGAATTGGCGCTGAAGATGAAACAAATGGACGATTTTGGTGAAGAATCTTTGTCTGATAAGTTCATTTAGACGGGAATCATTGTTTCGAGAACGGAATATTAAAATTTCATGATCGTTTTTCGTCGTGAAATAACGATGAAAAGAAAAACAAGAATTTGGATAATGGTCTCGGCGCTCGAAAGTCACGCTTTCGCGGCGCGGAGATCATTTTTATTCTTTAAATGGGGAGGTTTTGTGATGCCGCAGGAAGTTTTTCAGGTAGCGAACAACGCGGTGGTGTGGTTCCTCTGCTTTATCGTCGTGGCGGTGGCGCTGATCCAGTCGCTGCTCTACATCCGGCTGTCGCTGAAGGCGGCCGACGCGATCGGCTTCGAACGGCGCAACGTGTACAAGGGATTGTGGACGGGCGCGGTCTCGTCGGTGGGGCCGTCGTTCGCGGTGTTCCTCGTCATGGTCGGCCTGATCAGCGCCGTGGGCGCGCCGATCGCGTGGCTGCGCTGCTCGATCATCGGCTCGGCGCCGATCGAGATGACGGGGGCGATGCTGGGCGCTCAGGCGTACGGCGTCGAGCTCAACTCGGCCCAATACGATCTCAACGCGCTGGCCGCCTCGTGGTGGACGATGTCGGTCAACGGCATCGGCTGGCTGATCGTGGCGGCCGTGCTGACGCCTCATCTGGAAAAGGTGCGCGCCAAGTTCGGCGGCGGCGACGCCCGCTGGCTGGTTCTGATCGCCGTGGCGGCGACGACCGGCTGTTACGGCTATCTCAGCGCCGACACGATCGGCAAGGCGCTGCGCAATTACCGCAAGGCGCTCGCCGCGGGCGGCTCGGGTATGGCCCCGCTGCAGCCGATGATCGCCACGATCGCCGCCGGCGTCGCCATGGCGGTCCTGATCCGCGCCTCGAAGAAGCGTCCCAAACTGCGCGAGTACAATCTCGGTCTGGCCATGCTGGCCGGCATGATCGTGGCCGCGTTTTTTTGATCGCGGGAAGAAAGGGGAAAACTCATGTCTGACAAACTTTCGGCTTTCGGCGGCGTGTGGAACCGTCCGGCCCGCGGCATCGGCGTGACGACGCTGTGGATCGTGATCGCGGCCTGCTTCTTCCCGAACCTGTACCTTTATCTCGTCCACGGCGCGTGGCCCGGCTGGGGCGCGGCGTTCCAGGCCTGGCTGATGATCGTCTCGATCTGCGGCGCCGTGTACTTCATCGAACCGATCTCCTACTTCCCCGTGCTCGGCGAAGTGGGCATCTACATCGCCTTCCTGACGGGCAACATCGGCAACCTGCGCGTGCCCTGCTCGGCGGCGGCTCAGGAAGCCGTCGGCACCGAGAGCGGCTCGCCCGAGGCGCTGATCGTTTCCACCGTGGGATTGACGGGCTCGGTGGTCGTCAACCTGTTCTTCGTCACGCTGGCGGCGCTGGCGGGAGCTTCGGTGCTCTCCGCGCTGCCCGCCGGCATCGTCGCGTCCTTCAAGAGCTGCGCCGTGCCGGCCGTTTTCGGCGCCATGTTCGTTTCCTGCGTCATCAAGGAACCGCTGCTGGCCGTTCCCGGCATCGGCATCCCCGGGCTGCTCTTCGCCAGCGGCAGGCCGGCGCTGCAGCATCCGGCCACGCTGATCCTCGGCGCCGTGTTCGGCACGATCATCACGGCGCGGGCGCTTTACAAAGCCGGCATCATCAAGAAGTAAATTCGCCGTTCCGCCTGTCCGTCCCGGGCAGGCGGAATTTCATGAAAACTAAAGGAGAGTACGCAATGGACACTGTTTTGAACGAGGCCCAGGCGCTTCAGGAACAGATCCGCGGCTGGCGGCGCGAGCTCCACGCCTTCCCCGAGGTCGGGCTGGAAACGCCGCGGACGGAAGAATACCTGTGCCGCCAGCTCGACGCCATGGGGGCCGAATACCGCCGCGGCGTGGGCGGCCACGGCGTCGTCGCCGTGGTCAGGGGAGCGCGGCCGGGCGGATGCCTGATGTTCCGCTGCGACTGCGACGGCCTGCCGATCCGCGAGGAATCGGGCGAATCGTTTTCGTCGCGCAACGAAAACATGCACGCCTGCGGGCACGACGCCCACAGCGCCATGGGGCTGGGCGCGGTCAAGCTGCTGCTGGCGCGCCGGCGCGAACTGAACGGCGCGGTCAAGGTGCTGTTCCAACCCGCCGAGGAGATCGGCGCGGGCGCGAAGGCGATGATGGCCGGCGGCTGCCTCGAAGATCCCGTCCCCGACGCGGCGTTCGCGATCCACGTGTCGATGGGGTCGGGCGAACGCAAAAAAGCAGGCTCCTTCCACTTCATCAAGGGCGCGGCGCTGGCCTGCATGGACAGGTTCGAGATCGACCTGACGGGCAAGGGCAGCCACGGCGCCATCCCCGAGATGTCGCGCGATCCCGTCGTGGCGGCGGGACGGATCGTCACCGGAGTGCAGACCATCGTCAGCCGCAACGCCTGCCCGATGTGCCCCTCGGTCGTCTCCGTGTGCCAGTTCGAGGCCGGCGAGACGTCCAACGTCATCCCCGAGACGGCCCGTCTGGTGGGCACGGCGCGCACGCTGTGGCCGCAGACGCGCGACCTGATCGAACGGCGCCTGGGCGAGATCGCCCGCCTGACGGCGGAGAGCATGGGCGTGAAAGCCGGCGTGAAGTACACGCGCGGCGCTCCGCCCTTGCTGAACGACGAACGGGTGATCGGCGCGGCGCACAAGACGGCGGCGGCGCTGTTCGGCGACGAAAACGCGCTGTTCGTGAACGAGCCGATGCTGGCCGGCGACGACTTCGCCTTTTACACGGAACATGTTCCCGGCGCCATGGCGTTCCTCGTCGTGCCGCCGCCCGACGGGCCCGCGTACAACATGCACAACTGCCATTTCCGCATCGACGACCGCTGGCTGTGGCGCGGCGCGGCGCTGTTCGCGGCGCTGGCGCTCGGCCGTCCCGCGAAGGAGGGCGAATGAACATGAAACGAATTCTCGAAGAAGCGAAAGCCCTCGGCGCGCAGATCGTCGCCTGGCGGCGCGAGCTGCACCAGTTCCCCGAGCTGGGGCTGGAAACTCCCCAGACCGAAGCCTACATCTGCAAGACGCTCGACTCGCTCGGCGTGCCGTACCGCAAGGGCGTGGGCGGCCACGGCGTCGTCGCCCTGATCGAAGGGCGTCCCGGCAAGTGCTTCACCTGGCGCGCCGACTGCGACGGCCTGCCCGTCGTGGAACAGACGCCGGTGGACTACGCCTCGAAAAACGGCTGCATGCACGCCTGCGGCCACGACACGCACACCGCCATGGCGCTGGGCGCGGCATCGCTGCTGATGAAACACAAAGACGAACTGAACGGCGCGGTGAAGATCCTCTTCCAGCCCGGCGAGGAGACCGGCAACGGCGCCAACGCCATGATCGCCGACGGCTGCCTGGAAAATCCGCACACCGATTTCATCGTCGGCCTTCACGCCGGTTCCATCGCGCCGCACGACTGGCCGGCGGGCACGTTCGGATTCTATCCCGGCGCGTTCATGTCCTTCCTCGACAGCTGGCAGTGCACCATCGCCGGCAAGGGAGGACACGGCGCCTTCCCGTCGCTGGCCGTCGATCCCGTGCTGATCGCCGCCCGCGTCATCGACGCCTGGCAGAGCCTCGTCAGCCGCGAACAGAGCGCCACGAAGCCGATGGTCCTGTCGGTCTGCAAGGTGCGCACGCCCGGCGCGGCCTTCAACATCATCCCCGACACCTGCGTGATGAACGGCACGGCCCGCGCCCTTTCCGAGGAGGAACGCTGCCGCATCGAAGAACGCATGAGGAACATGGCGGAGCTGATCGCCGAGGCGTCGGGCGCCACGGCCGAGCTGGTCTGGACGCGCGGCGCCGCCAATCTGGTCAACGATCCGGCGGCGACCGAAGAAGTCGTCGCCATCGGGCGCGAACTCTTCGGCGACGAAGCTTTCCTGCGCGTGCCGCTGCCCACCACGGGCGGCGAGGATTTCGCCGGCTATCTGCTCAAGGGGCCGGGAACCTTCCTGCTCATGTACACGCCCTCGTCCCACGGCCCCACGCCGCAGCACAGCCCGCGCTTCGAGATCGACGACGGCATCCTCTGGCGCGGCGCCGCCATGGCCGCCGGCAGCGCCATGACGTGGCTGGCGCGCCACGGCCGCTGAGATTTCGCGGCGACAAAAAAACGGTTCTTCGGCATGACGAACGCCGGAGAACCGTTTTTTTTGCGAGAACGAATGTTCCACGTGGAACAACCGATCGAGAACGCAGCGCGGAAGCGCTTTCGGGCGGGGGATGATTTTTTCTCACTTGAAGAGCATCAGGAGCCCGGAGGCGATCAGATAGCCGTAGACGAGCAGGCGCAGGCGCTTGGGGTCGAGGCGGCGGAAGATTTTCCCGCCGATCCAGGCGCCCAGCAGCAGCGAAACGAGGACGAGCCCGTACGCGCGGATCGTGGCGGCGGTAAAGGCCCCGTTGCGCCAGCGCATGAACGTGGTGATGCAGGCGGTGAAGCAAAAATGAGCGTTCAGCGAGGCGCGGTATTCGTCGTTGCTGTCGGTGGCGGCCGCTGAAGAAGATCGAATAAACGCCCAGCGCGACCAGCGCGGCGCCGAGGCTGCGAACCATGAACCCGTCGGCGGCGCCGGCGGAAAGCTGCACCGACAGAGCCGCAAAAACCAGCGCCGTCACAGCGCAGGGCAGCACGGTCTTCCAACGGATGTACCTGAAGCTGCTGGCGGCGACGAAAACGGCCGTCGTCGAGCCGCACAGGCCGGAGAGGGCGACCGCCTGCGCGTAGGGGAAGAGGTAGGGCAGCAGCGACATGTTCACCGGCCCGTAGCCGAAACCGCAGACGGCCTGGATGACCGCGCCGATCAGGCTGACCGAGAAGGCTGCGGCGAAAGTGAGAGGCGGCATGAAGAAAACTCCTTTTTAAAGGGGAATGTATCCACTTTACGCTTTCCGGCGCGCCTTTTCAAGCGCGAAAAAAACAAAGGCCGCTTTCTGCGGGGCGGTCCCCGCCGGCGCTCGGAACTCAGCGGAAGAGCAGCAGCGCGCCGGAGAAGATCAGGTAAGCGTAAACTATTTTGCGCAGCTTCGCCCCGTCGAGTTTGTGGAAGACTTTGTTGCCGACGAGAATGCTCAGCCCGACGGCGGCGGCCAGCAGCAGCCAGACCCGCAGCACCTGCGCCGTGATGATGCCGTTGCGCCAGCGCGCCCACGTGGTGCTGACGTTGATGAAGCAGAAGTACGCGTTCAGCGTGGCGCGGTATTCGCTGTTGGAGTCGGTCCCCGCGAGGAGGTATATGGCCACCGGCGGCCCGCCGACGGAGAAGAGCCCCGAAAAAGTGCCGGCCAGCGCGCCGGCGATGCAGCCGTTGAACGGCGACGCCTTGATACGGATCCGGCCGCTGAAGAACACCGAATACGCGCCCAGAGCGATGAGGATGACGCCCAGCGAACGAGTGAGCGCCTTTTCGGCGGCGCCGACGGAAAGATAGACCGACAGGCTGGAAAAGATCATCCCGCAGATCAGGCACGGCACCAGCTTTTTCCAGCTGATGAAGCGGTACGTATTGGACAGCAGCAGCAGATCGATCGTCAGCCCGCAGAGAGTGACCACCGATACGGACTGCATGTAGGGCATCAGGTAAGGCCAGACCGACATGGCCACGGCGCCGAGCCCGAAGCCGCAGACGGTGTTGATGATCCCGCCGGCGGCCGCGGAGCTCATCAAAAGCGCGAGGGTGAGGACATTCATGGCAGGTCTCCGTTTCTGGGTGATTTCCCGCTTACTCTACTCCTGAAAAACGATTTGTTCAAGGATTTTCGCGCGAAACGTCGCTCGGGCGGCGGCCGCGGCCCCGCCGCCCCGAAAGGCGGGAGCTTCCGCGGGCCCTCCGCCGACTCCCTCGGCGGCGCGCTTTGCGATGAAAAATCCGCGCCGCGACGAATACAATTTGTTATCTTTACGCGGGGGGGTGTTAAACTTGTAAATGTCAAAAGACAACATATCGTACGCCGCTCCATGCGGCGTGCCACACAAAGGAGACGGATCAAGATGAAAACGAAGGGAAAATTCTGCGCCGCGCGGGCGCTTCTGGCTCTGGCGCTGGCGGTCACGACAGCGGAAGCCGGCTGGGGCATCGTCGTGACGGGAGACCAGCTGCAGATCGGCAGCGCCGCCCTTCCGGGCGTGGGCGCGCTCGTCGTGATCGGCTCCGACTCGCAGGCGACCGGCGCTGACGCCATCGCGATGGGGAAGGGGACGGCCGCCATCGGTTTCTCTTCCATCGCGATGGGACAGCAAACGACCGCCAGCGGCGGCTCTTCCACTGCGATGGGAGGGGAAACGACCGCCAGTGGCGACTATTCCACCGCCATGGGATGGAAAACGGCCGCCAGCGGCGACTATTCCACCGCCATGGGAGGGGAAACGACCGCCAGCGGTTTCTCTTCCACCGCGATGGGGAGTTACACGATCGCCAGCGGCGACTATTCCACCGCCATGGGATACGCTTCGCAGGCGAAAGGCGAGAACTCCCTGGCCGCGTCGGGCGGCGTCGCTGAGGAAGCGGCGGAAAACTCCTTCGCCGCGGGCTGGGGCGCCCACGCCAAACTGGCCGGTTCCGTAGCCCTCGGCAGCGCCGCCACCGCGGACACTCCCGCCGGGGAAACGGCCTTTTTGGCCGGCGGGCAGACGGAGCCGGCTTGGAAATCCACGCACAACGCCGTCGCCGTGGGCAACCGGACGCCGTACAATTACACTTATACCAAACTGAACGGCAATCTCGTTACGGAAACCGTGCAGGTCGCCAGCCGCCAGATCACCGGCGTGGCCGGCGGCACGCACGGCACCGACGCCGTCAACGTCGCCCAGCTCAAGCGCGGCCTCTCGTTCCGCGCCTTCGACTCAAGCGGCGCGCTCCTGGGCGCGCTGGACATGGAAAGCGCCGCGGCCGCCCCGGCCTTCAAGGCCGGCGAAGGACTGAAACTGACCGTCGAGGGCCAGAACCTTGTCCTCGAACTCGACGGCGCCGGCGGCTCCTGGAACCTCGACACCAAGCCCGGCGCGCAGCCCCCGGCCGCCGTCAATCCCAACGACACAGTGACGTTCACCAGCGGCGACAACATCACCATCACCCGCGACGACAAAAACGTCA
>NZ_RAWT01000094.1:0-1983 GCF_003612005.1 Pyramidobacter sp. CG50-2 | reverse complement strand
GGGAGCAACGTCATCGGCGATAAGGCTTACGGTTCGCAAGCCATCAGAGAGTACATTACTTCTCGGGAGGGAAGTTACACTATCCCGCCGAAGAGCGATAATCCCGAACCGTGGTTTATAGATGAGCATGTTTACAAGGAACGACACTTGGTTGAATGTTTCTTTCAGAAAATCAAATGGTTCCGTAGAATTTTCACCCGCTATGACAAACTTGACGCTTCGTTTTTCGCTTTTGTTCTTGTTGCTGCCAGTGTTATTTTATTGAAATAATACAAGCTGAAATGTTTTTTAAACAAGCCCTAAATGCAAGCTTCTTTTAATTCAGATTTAATGCAACGGGGTACCGGATGTTGCGTTGCATTTACCTTGAAGAATTTCATTATCACTGAACAACGACAGTTTCGTTTTAAGGACTTGACGCCAATCCAACGCGTGGTATAATGCCCTGTGTCACGCGGAGGTGGCGGAATTGGCAGACGCGCAAGACTAAGGATCTTGTGGAGCAATCCATGGGGGTTCGATTCCCCCCCCCCGCACCAAACTGTGAACACGAAAAGCGGCTCCGTACGAAGGCACGATTCGTACGGAGTCGCTTTTTCGTTCCCGATCATGCCGGAGCTCGCGGCGTCCAACGGCATTCCGCGACGGATCCGCGCGCTGCCGCTGTCGTTGCGGGAAAACTTCAGTGTTTGCGATTCTTCCTCACAGGCTCTGCTTCAGCAGATCGAGATACAACAGTCCCATGACATTTGTGCTCGACACGGCGACTTTTTTATCGTCTCCCAAATACTTGCCGATTTCCCTTTTGACCCTGTCCATCTCTTTCTCTCCGTATTCAGGCCCGTAAAGCCAGCTCGTGTAGCGCAGATAGAAATTCTTCGGATCGACGCGTTCTTCTCGATGACTCACGTGTGTCCAAAAGTCAGGATAATAGCCGTCGGCCAACAGGAGGTTCATAAAATAGACGATGTCGCTGCCTCCGTGTGTGTGCGGCGCCCGTCCCAACCCCAGCGCGATCTTTTCCAGAAACAGGTCTTTGATTTTGAGCCACGAGCTGATGAAGATCCCTTTTCGGGCCAGGCCGATAATCCTGGGATAATTCTCGTAGTATGAGATGACGGGACTGTTGGATATGAACACGTAGTCGTATTTTTTCTCGGGCGCAAAGTCCTGAAAAGCGGCGCTGTGAATGACGATCGAGGTTCCATCGTATCCAGACTGAGAAAGATGATCCCGCGCCTGCCTCACCATTTCCACGGAAGGCTCCAGCCCCTCGGCAAGAGCGCCTTCGTCGAGGAGCCTCTTCAGATAGCGTCCTGCCCCGCAGCCGATATCGATCACGCTGCGGCCTTTCAGCTCGGCTTTCGCCCTGAAAAGATCAAAAACTTGGTCGTTACCGGCATTGGACGAGATCTTTCGGAATTCGCGCGCCCGTTTGTTCCACATGGCGTTGGATTTTTCCATGTCCTGCCGCGGTTTCGACAGTTTCCTGACGCAAATATCCTTTATGTCGTTCATCGCTTCATACCCCGCAAAAATTCTTCAGCAATTTTTCAACGGAACCGCATAGGCCGCTCAAATTGTCCCCAAGGCTTTACTATAAACTTCGCCGTCTCCGCGCTTATCGCACGACAAAAGAGGCTTTCCCCGATTGCAGAGATCGGTCCTATTATATATTAAGCGGACTGCCTGTCAATCGTTCAAGCTCCGGTGCGAATCGAGGAACTTCTGAAAAGTCCGGCGGTCCAAGGCGGTATCTCTCGATTTTAGCTTATGGTGGTAAATTTTCAGAGTAAATGCAACCTCGTCAAAGTAAATGCGACGGGGTTGCATTTACTTTGACAGGACAAAAGCAGCAAGCAGTCATTACGAACACATAATAACGATCAAGATTGCGCTAACGGAGCAAATTCAAGGGGATGAAAAGCTGTTACGAGGAAATTGTCCGAAAAAAGAGCATACAAAAGTGACCCTCAACTGAAA
>NZ_RAWT01000123.1:0-348 GCF_003612005.1 Pyramidobacter sp. CG50-2 | reverse complement strand
GTTTCATGAACGGTATTATCTCAGAGTGACATTTTCTTGGAACAGTTATGGGGGACTTTATCACTGAACAACGACATATATTCAGATGATACTTGCTTGTAAAGGTATTGCCTGTTAGAATAGTCGAGATTGAAGTTGGGTTGAGGTTATGACGCGGCGTGGTTGCGTCAATTTGAACTTGAAAGCGGAGGTTGGTACGAATGAAAAAAGGATTGAAACAAAAGCGAATTATGGCGGGGGGGGGGGGGGGGCGCCGGCGTGTAAAAACGGTAATTGCGGGACCGAAAAACGGCCCCCCTCCCCCCGGGGGGGGGGGGGGTGTGGGTGGGGCGCCCCGGCCCGGGTGGG
>NZ_RAWT01000017.1:0-44632 GCF_003612005.1 Pyramidobacter sp. CG50-2 | reverse complement strand
CGCCGCTCTTGCTGATGGTGAGGGTCTTGGTATTGGCGGACGTGCCGTCGCTCACCTTGAACTTGCCTTCGATGTTGATCACCGGGTTGCTGGTGGTGTTGTTGATCTGGTTGATGACGTCGCCGGTGATGTTCTGCACCAGTTTCGTCTTGTCAATGCCGTAAGTGACTTTCGTCCCCGTCAGGCCTACTGTCATCGTGTCGTCGGCCGTCGCAAATTCTACCGTCGGGGCCGTCGCGCCGCCCAGAGCCACGTTGGACGTAGCCGTACCCGCTTTCAGGTCAAAGCCGCCCTGAAGCTTCGTGATGTTCGTGGCATTGTTGGTGATGTTGCCGGCGTTTGTGGTCACGCGGTTATCCAGGTTGGTGATCGTGCTGTTGTTGCTGATGTCGATATGCTGGCCGAGGTTCGGATCGGCCTTGACGGTGACGACGGGAACGGAATCGGTTCCGGCCACTTCAACGGCGATCTTGTTCGTCTCGCCTTTGAACTGGATCTCGGGCACGCCGCTCTTGCTGATGGTGAGGGTCTTGGTATTGGCGGACGTGCCGTCGCTCACCTTGAACTTGCCTTCGATGTTGGTCACCGGGTTGCTGGTGGTGTTGTTGATCTGGTTGATGACGTCGCCGGTGATGTTCTGCACGAGCTTGGTCTTGTCGATGCCGTAGGTGACTTTCGTCCCGGAGAGACCGACGGTCATCGTATCGTCGGCCGTCAAGAATTCGACGGTCGGTTTTACGCCGCCCAAAGCGACGTTCGACGTCGTGCTTCCGGCTTTCAGGTCGAAACCGCCCTGCAGCTTGGTGATGTTGCTGGTATTGTTGGTGATGTTGCTGGTGTTCGTCGTAACGCGGTTATCCAGGTTGGTGATCGTGGTGTTATTGCTGATGTCGATGTTTTTGCCGAGTTTCACGGCGTCGAGGCTGACGGTATAATCGGTCACGTGATTTTCGTCGGCTTCGCCGGCGGCGACGTTAAGGTATTGTTCGCCTGCGGCCGTTTTCACCGTAGCCTTGTCGGCGCTGACTTTCCAAGTTTTGTTTTTGTCGCCGGGCTGGCTGGCGTCTTCTACATAAACGTTGCTGCCGGCCGACACGACGGTTCTGCGGGAGTTTACGTCGCCGATGTTGGCGGCGTTGGTATCTACCGCGCCGCCGCTGGCGACGCCGGCGATCTGCTGGTTGCCGGCGTCGACGCCCTCGTTCGTGAATTTAGCGCCGTCGCCAATGGTAAGGCCGGAGCTGTCAACGTGCGTGGTTTTGTCGTCGCCGAGAATGACTTTTGTAAACTCGGGAGAATCGGCCATGCCCAAGGCGACCGTTCCGTCAACGACGCAAGTCTTGAGGTTTTTGCCGGTGAACGCCCCTTCCGTACGGACGTCGCCGGCGGCTCTGACGGTGAGGATGGAACCGAGGATCTGATCGGATCCGCCTTCTGTGCCGGAAGCGTTATTTTCGTTGCCTTTCACGGTAATGGGTTTGGTCATCACGGCATAGAGCTGCGCGCCGTTAACAGCGTCGGTGGAAGTGTCGGACAGCTGTCCGGCGGCGACGTTCTGAATGCGACGGTTGCCGTTTTCACCGCCGTTACCGATGGAAAGGGCGCCGCCGGAACTGGCAACCGCCTCGTTGAGCTGGTAGGTCACATTATTCTGCGCGCCCTTGAACGACGTTGCGTCTCCGGGGGCAAGGGCGGTCGTACCGGCTGTAGCCGTAGCGCCGGCGGTCGTCGTGGACGTGCCCTTGACTGCCTTATCGTATACTTCGGAGTATTCAGGCTGTGGGACAAAATTGCCCGGAACCGTTACGGTTTTATAAGTTGCAAATTCGTTGTTCCCGGCTTCGACGGTAACCATGGATTCGTTGCCAAGGGCGATGGAATTACCCGTGACGACAGTAGCTCTGCGTCCCATGCTGACTGATTTGTCGCCCAGCGCGGTAGCGCTGTCGCCCAATGCTACGGTGCTGTTGTTACTGGATAAAGCGGCGTCGCCGATGGCAATGCCGTATGATTTCCTCTGTTGAGGATCGTTGCTGTCCGGATCAACGACGGTTCCGCCAGTTACTTTGGCATAGCGGCCGATAGCGACGCCATAGGCGCCTGTCTTGTCCGTAGCCGCGCTCTTACCGAAGGCAATGGAATATCTGCCGTCCGATCGAGCGCCCAGCCCCACAGCCAAAGAATACTGGCCTTTGGCGCCGTCGTTGGCATAATTGCTTCCCGCGCCGGTAGCGAGATTGCCGGCGTTGACCGTGTTGACGCTATAGTAATGCACAAGGTGTTTCGGGTCGACGGAGATGGTGAGGGTCTTTTTTTGAACGGTGTAACCTTTTTCGCCGTTATTTCCGTTGGTATAATTTATGTCAAAAGTGTTGGTTAATCCGACGTTTATCCCATTGGCGCCTACGATTTTGAGGATATAATGGTTTCCGTTGCCGGTATCCCAGGTATTTGTCCATTGTGTTACGGGATTTGGAAATTTGTTATTCGTTCCTGAAGGTTCAACCATCGTATCATCGCTGGTCGGCACCCAGATTGTCGACGCCTGCGTAACGGCCGGCAACGACGCCAGCATGGCGGCGACAACGCCTGCGGCCGCTGCAACGCCGCGCAGCGACGCGCGCGAAGGGCTTTTGCCGTGGATGCGCGCTATTTCGGACGCGACAACATAACAACCTCTCACTTTGTTCCAGATTACGCGGAAAATACGATTCATCTCTCCGACCTCCCATTGAAATGGACGCGTCTGTCCCCTGCGCAGCAGGCAACGTCAATACCCCCGGTTCGCGCCGCGCAGCGGTAAAACGCGCAATTATACGCAATGCACTTGTTACTCTATTTTCTTCATTTGAAAAGATCCGGCTGATACTGATTTCCAATCAAGCGTTTTCACTGAAAATACCGCACATACCGCCGAGCCGTGCAGCATGGTGCAAGAAGGATTCGCAGGGGCGCACCGCTAAATAAAATATATTACATTCTCCTTAAAGAAAGGAATTTAATAAATATCATATATTCAAATTGTGATCAAACAACTCTTGATACCATATCATTTCCCCCCCCCGTGTAAAGATAACCAAATGTTTGCATCACGCCGCATCGCATTCGATCCGCATTGGGATGTTTGTCCGAAGGCGCCGTGTGCTCCTCGCGTTCGTCCGGTAGAAAGGGGCAAAAAATCAACGAAAAGAGGCCGCGATTGTGAGGCGTCTCTAAAATTAGATTCTTGCTCTAACTTTTGGGAGTGGTTCATTGAGGCGGCCTCTTCTTCGCATATCCCATTCCGAGGGGTGGATAAAAGCTCTTTCGATCGTTCCACCCCTTCCCCGACGCGTGACAGAGAAAGTGAAAAGCACGCGGTGATCGATCTCCCATGGCTCGCAACATAGCGAAACAGCGCCTGAAGGCTCGTCTTTCAGCGCTGTTTTCGCTTTTGCCAGCTTTGAACCCTCAAAGTCGTCTCCGACATTGTTTCTTGATCGAAGCCCAGACAACGGGAGTGTCCCGGCGGAGAGCCACAGAGGGAGCTGCGCGACAGTGGGGACAGTCCTGCACGTCAATCTCCGATAGGCGGCCGGTTTATCGGGGATCGCATTTTTCGCATTTATTCTTTCCCGCGCCTTTATGGCCGGCTCCGCTGAAAAGCGCTATAATCGGTATCAGTATGAAAATTCTTGCGATCCAGGGAGGTTTTTCCCGTGACGTTCGACGTGAAAAAGCAGTTCAGCGCCGCCGCGCTCGGCATCCGTCCCTCGCCGATCCGCGAAATGTTCCGGCTGATCCGCCGGCCCGGCATGATCAGTTTCGCCGGCGGCATGCCCGCGCCGGAAGTTTTTCCCGTGGAGGAGTTTTACGCCGGCGCGTCGATCCTGCGCGACGAAGGGCGCGACATCCTCCAGTACGGCGCCACCGAAGGCTATCCGCCGCTGCTGGACTTTCTCCGCGCCTGGATGGCGCCCCGCCTCGGGCGCGCCGTTTCGCGCGACGAGATCCTCGTCACTGCGGGCAGCTCGCAGGTCTGCGATCTGCTGATCCGCGCCACCGTCGACCGCGGCGATTACGTCGTCACCGAGGAGCCGACGTTCCTCGGCAACTCGCTGAACATGTACAATCAGGGGGCGAAGTTCATCACCGTCCCCTGCGACGGCGACGGCATGATGGTCGATCTGCTCCCGGAAAAGCTGGACCGGGTTCTCGCCGCCGGGGGCAAGGTGCGTTTCGTTTACACGATCCCCAACTTCCACAATCCTTCGGGCGCGACGCTCTCGCTCGCACGCCGCCGCAGGCTCGTGGAGATCGCCCGCCGCTACGGCCTGATCATCATGGAGGACGACCCGTACGGCAGCGTGCGCTTCGAGGGCGAAGACCTGCCGACGCTCTACTCGCTCGACGGCGAGGGCTGCGTGCTGTACGCCGGCTCGTTCTCCAAGATCCTCGCGCCGGGCACGCGCGTGGGCTGGTGCGTCGGTCCGGCCGAGCTGATCCGCACGCTGGCGGTCTTCAAACAGGGAGCGGACACGAGCACCAGCGTCGTGGCGCAGGCGCTGGTCTTCAAGTACTGCGCTTCGGGAGCGCTCGAAGCCAATCTGCCCAGGATCGTCGACCACTACCGCCGCAAGCGCGACCTCATGGAAGCGGCGCTGCGCAGGCATCTGCCCCCGGGCGAAGCGGAATGGGTCACGCCGCACGGCGGCTTCTTCTACTGGATCACGACGCCGCGCATCGACGCCAGCGAACTGTTCGAAAAGGCGATCGCGCGCAACGTGGCTTTCGTCGTCGGCGGGCCGTTCTTCCCCAACGGCGGCGGCGAGCACAGTTTCAGAATGTGCTTCACTTTCGCCACGCCCGCGCAGATGGACGCCGGCGTCAAAGCCCTCGGCGGAGCGATGCGCGAGCTGCTGCCCGCAGCGTCGCGCTGAACGAACAACAACGAAAAACGCCTTTTCCACATCCGTGCGGTGGAAAAGGCGTTTTTCGTCATGCAAAATATTTCAGCGGCCGTAGGCCATGTCTTCGAAGCGCGTGTACTCGCGCAGGAAGACGAGCCTCACCTTGTCGGTGGGGCCGTTGCGGTTCTTGGCGATGTCGAGCGAAGCCGAGTTGTCGCTGCGGCCTTCCGGGTCTTTGGCGTAATAGCTCTCGCGGTACAGCAGCGCGACGAGGTCGGCGTCCTGTTCGATGGCGCCGGAATCGCGCAGGTCGGAGAGCTGCGGCGTCTTTTCGTTGCGGCTCTCGACGGCGCGCGACAGCTGCGACAGGGCGATGACGGGGACTTCCAGCTCGCGGGCGATGGCTTTGAGCCCGCGGGAGATCTCGGCCACTTCGTTCTGCTTGCTGTCCATGGCGCGGCTGGCGCTCATGAGCTGCAGGTAATCGACGACGATCAGCCCCAGTTCGCCGTGCTTGGCCTTGAAGCGGCGGGCCCGGGCTTTCAGTTCGATCGTGGAGAGGATGGAGCTGTCGTCGATGTACAGCGGCGCTTCGATGAGGATCGAGGCGGCGTCCTGAAGATCTTTCCAGTCGCCGCGCGCGAAGGAGCCGTTGACCAGTTCCTGCAGGTTCATGCGCGCTTCGGCGCCGAGCAGACGCAGGGCCAGCTGCTCGGCCCCCATCTCCAGGCTGAAGACGAGCACGGGCAGCTGGGCTTTGACGGCGACGTTGCGCGCGATGTTCATGGCCAGGGCCGTCTTTCCCATCGAGGGGCGGGCGGCGATGATGTTCAGCGCGCCGCGCTGCAGGCCGCTGGTGAGACGGTCGATGCCGATGAAGCCGCTGGTGATGCCGGTGATGCCGGTGTCCTCGCGGTTGAAGGCTTCTTCGATCTTGTTGAAGGTGGAAGGCATGACGTCGCGCAGGCTTTTGAAGTTGGCCTCGTTGCGCTGGCGCGAAACTTCGAAGACGAAGCGCTCGGCGTCCTCGAGCAGTTCGCTGAGGTCTTTGCTCTCGTCGTAGCCCATGCGCACGATGGCGTTGCCAGCGCTGATGAGGCGGCGGTGGATGGCTTTGTCGCGCACGATGCGGGCGTGGTAGGCGGCGTTGGCCGCCGTGGGCACGCTGTCGATGACGGCGGCGAGGAACGCCTGCCCGCCCAGTTTCTCCAGCAGGCCGCGGTTCTGCAGCTCGGCGCTGAGCGTGAGCATGTCCACGGGGCGGCTGGTCTTAACCATGTCCGCGATCACGTTGAAGACGTCGCGGTAGTTCAGGTCGTAAAAATCCTCCGGCGACAGGAACTCGGTGACGTCGACCAGCGCCTCGCGGTCGAGCAGGCAGGCGCCGAGGACCGCCCGTTCGGCGTCGAGATTGCTCGGCGGCAGGCGGTCGAAGATCTCGTCAGGCACGACGCTACTGCTGCCCTTCCACGGACAGCGTCATGGCGCACTCGACGCCCGGATAAAGCTTCAGCGTCAGCGCATAAGCCCCCAGCGCCTTGACGGCGCCGTCGATCTTGACGTTTTTCTTGTCGAGCTTCACGCCGTACTGAGCTTGCAGAGCTTCGGCCACCTGCGCGGCGGTGACGCTGCCGAACAGGCGTCCGCCCTCGCCGGCGCCGACGCTCATTTTGACGACCTTGCCGGCGATCTTCGATTTCACGGCTTCGGCTTCGGCGGTGAGCCTCGAGTCGCGGCGCTCGGCCGCGGCGGTCTTGTCCTTGAGGATGTTGACGTTCTGCGCGGTGCCCTCCACGGCGAGGCCGCGCGGGAACAGGAAATTGCGGGCGTAGCCGTCGGAAACTTCGACGACGGCGTCCTTTTTGCCGAGCTTGCGCACATCTTCCTTGAGAATGACTTTCATGAACGATCGCCTCCAAAACGATATCTTATATTCCAGCACATGTCGATAATCCCCGCGAAAGTCGCGAGCTGCGACAGGAACGGGACGACCGCAAGCGTCACGAGTATGACGTTGCGGACGATGCGGGGCAGGCCGCGGCGGTCCATGTACCACGCCGCCAGTGACATGCCCTGAATCAGGAACAGCGTGCGCACGAGCAGATCGAGATTGAGCCCGACGCGGATGAGAAAGCCCGCCTGCGCCGGATAGCTCGCGCCGGCCCACGTGCACAGCAGCCCGACGAGGAAAGCCCACATCAGGCTGGAGGGGAAACGCCAGCGGCTGAAGGGCGGCAGCTTGGGCAGTTCGACGCGGTCGAGACGCCCGAGCACGTGCCCGGTGATCCAGTAGCAGGCGGCGCTGTCGATCACGGCCACGAGGATGAGAACGGCGGGGACGATCAGCGGCATGATCTTCATGGTCGCCTCGAGTTGCGCTCTGACGGCGGCCGACAGTTCGGCGCCGACGGGCAGCTTCAGCATCATGTCCATCATCTGCTGGGCGCCGCTCATGTCGAGGTTCATCGGGTTGAGCCCGGTGACGTAAAAGAGGAGGACGGCCATGATCAGCTTGCAGCCCAGCGAGACGAGCGAGCTCCAGCCCAGGATCTCGACGGCGGACCGCTTCAGCTCGATGATGCGCCCCATGCTCAGCCCCATCAGGGCGAAGCCGAGCGCGTAGGACAGCGCGGCGATCGGACCGCCCCAAAGCAGCACCAGCGCGGAGCCGACGATCAGCGACGCAAAACCGAGCCGCAGGTCGTGGCGCATTTCCAGGATCACCAGGGGGACCGGGCTGAGCAAAGCCAGGAGCAGCCCCAGCACGGGGATGTCCGCCCCAACGTACAGAATGACCGACAGCCCCGTGAGGAGCGCCGATTCCACCAGGCCGCGCGCCTGTGTCATGTCCATTTTCCCCCTTCTATGATGGCAGGCTGAACGGAGCAGCCGCGTTTTTCACGGATTGTGTAAAAAAAGAGAGAGGAAGACAAGCATCCTCTCTCTGTGCGTGCGTATGATTACTCGGCGGTATAGGGCAGAAGGGCCATGAAACGAGCGCGCTTCACGGCGACCGTCAGCTGACGCTGATGCTTGGCGCAGTTGCCCGTGACGCGGCGGGGAATGATCTTGCCGCGCTCGCTGACGTACTTCTTCAGGCGCTCCACATCCTTGTAATCCACCTCGTCGAGCTTGTCAACGCAGAAAAAGCAAACCTTCGGACGGCGCTTGCCGCCTCTCTTTCTCATCGGACCGGAAAAGGGCATCGGGAAAAACCTCCTTCGCAAAAAAACAAACCAGGGGCGCGCCCCCGTTCAATGCTCCGCAGCGCCCGCAGCGCGCGGAGCGCGGACTTTAAAAGGGAATGTCGGCTTCGTCCTCGGGCGGCGCAACGCTGGCCGCGCCCGAATCGAGCTCGGAAATATCCATGGGGAAACTGTCGTTGGCGCCGAAGCCGCCGTCGTTTTGCGACGGCGCGGCATCGCGGTAACTTCTCGGCGCGCTGCCGCGGGCTGACTGATAGGAACCGCCGCCCTGGCTCTGGAAAGAACCGCCGCCGTCCTGCCCTCCGTAAGGCGCAGATCCGCCGCTGTCGTCGCGGCGTCCGCCCACAAACTGGAAGTTGTCGGCCACGATCTCGGTGACGTAGCGTTTCTCGCCGGTCTTCGCCTCGTAGGAACGCACGTTGATGCGTCCCTCCACCAGGATGCCGCCGCCCTTTTTCAGGTAGCGTTCGCAGACTTCGGCACCTTTGCCCCAGACGACGACGGGGATAAAGCAGACTTCCTCGCGCATTTCGCCGTTCTGGTCTTTCCAGCTGCGGTTGACGGCCACGGAAAACGACGCCACGGCGCGCTGCGTGGCGGTGTAACGGATCTCCGGATCGCGGGCCACGTTGCCCATGATAATAGCTCTGTTATACCCTCGCATCGGAAGACACCTGCCTACTTTCCGTCCGCCGCGACGTTGAGATGACGAACGATAAGCGGACGCAGGCTGAGAACGCGGTTAAGCTCCTTGAGCTGATCGGGGTCGATCTTGAACTCGACGACGACGTAAATGCCCTCGGTCAGCTTCTTGATCTCGTAAGCGAGACGCCGCTTGCCCCAAACGTCGGTCTTCGCGACCTCGCCGCCGAGTTTGACGACGAGCTCCTCGATAGCCTTGACTTCCACGCTGTGGTCCTCGACGGTGGGATCGATGATCACCATCATTTCGTATGAACGTACCACGCGCAACACCTCCTCCCTCTGGACTGTCGGCCCCTCATGGGGCAGGGAACTACAACTAGCGATTATACATTACTTGCTCACGCCGCGCAAGCGGATCTTTTTCGTCTCCGCGGGTGGGCGGGCAGCGGCCGCTCCGTCGCAAAAGTCCGCCGCCTGAGATTTTCTCGGACGGTGGACTTTTTCAGAATGTCATTTTTAAAACACGCCGGTCCATTTCATGACCAGCTGAGCGATGACCGCGGAACCGACGAACGTGCCCACCAGGGCGATGAGCGTGGTCAGAACGATGGCGATGCCCTGTTCCTTAAAAGTCTTCAGATCCTTGCCGGCGGCGATGCCGGAATAGGCCAAGATCGGCGTGCACAGCGGCAGCAGATAGATTTTGCCGACCGCCCTGTTGACGAAATCGGCGCAGGGGAGCAGCCCCGGCCACGTCACCAGGATCCCGATGAACGTGATGTACAGGACTGCGGGAAACTTCACGCGCGGGGCGGCGGCCTTCATGCCCTGATAGATCAGCTGCGCCAGCACGATGATGCCCAGGAAGATCAGCAGTCCGGGAGCGGCTTCGAGCGGCCTGACCACTCTGGCGGGATCGTTCAGCCTCAGCGTGTAGACATAGTTGCAGAACGCCGCCACGACGCCGGATACGATCCAGCCTTTCGTAAGCATCCACATTCTGGTCATGACGATCGCCTCCTCAGCTTTCCTCGATGTCTTCCGCTTCGATCTTTGCTTCCGCTTCGCCAAGGTCAGGCAGAGGCTGCGCGGGGATTCCCATGCCGCGGATCCCGGCGCACTTTTCGTACAGCCAGTTCGTCATGGGCAGCGTCAGAAGCAGATTCATCAGCATGCCGTCGGCATTCGTCAGCGCCTGGGAAGTGTAGGCGTACGTCTGGATGTCCCTGGCCATCTCGGGAAACTCGATTTGCAGGGCGCCAAGCGAGGCGGACATCATCGAAGCGGAGCCGACGCCGCAGGCGGCTCCCAGCGCGTACGGATGGAACAGGCCGGAACGGGCGCAGAGAGAAGCCATCAGTCCGAAGAAAATCGTGCCCAGCACGGTGCCGGTCACATAACCGCCCATGACGCCGATCCCCTCGTCGCTGTCCAGGCCGTACAGCTCGCCGATAATGGCGATGGTGCCTTCGCGCGACGTGGAGACGGTGCAGCCGATGGCGGCCCGGCTCACCTTGAACAGAAAGACGGCGACTGGCACGCCGAGAATCGCCGTGCCCATGTTGCCGAACTCCTGAAGGATCAAAGCCAGCGCCGTGCCGCCGAGTTTGCCTTCCGTATAAATTTTATAAAGCCCGGGAGCGATGCCGGAAGCGACCTTCGCCGTCAGGAACATGACCGAGATCGTAGTATAGGCCGAGGCCTGCTTCATCGTTTCCAGCGAAAGGAGCTTCCACGCTCCCATGACGATGCCGATGGCCATGGCGTACAGCATCGGGAACAGGCTGAAACCAACCGCCGGCGTGATCTGGAACTTTCTTACGCCGAGAGCCTCGGCGGCCAGCGCAATGACGACGCACAGCGCATGCACTTTCCAATCCTTGAAAAAATCCCGCATTCTTTTCACCCCGTCACGTAAAATTTTGCCGCCCTCTCGCGCTCATTTCATGTTGACCCACGTGTCGATGTATTCCCGCTTGGTCATTTGAGGCTTGAAATCCGCCTTGATCTTCAGGCCGATCTGGGCGCCGTCGGCCAGCAGGTCGATCACCGTCATCGTCAGCGCCTTGGCGGCGACGATATACGCCAGATCCTTGTCGACGATATGGTAGTCCTTGCTGTGCGCCACCCCGGCCGCGCCGCCGATATAGGCGTGGACCACGGGCATCAGCGCCGCCACGTCGGCCGCGTCCGTGCTGCCGCCGCTGTGAGGCGTGGAACGTCCGACGGCGTCTTCCCCCAAGAGCTGAACAAGGTTGGCGTACATCACGTCCTGAAGCGCGCCGCACGGCTTCATCGGCAGGTAGCCCGGCACCTCGTCGATGATCGTTTCCGCCCCCACGGCGTCGCCGCCGGCTTTCAGCGCGCGGTTGACTTTTCGCGAAGCGTCCAGGATCGCCTCGACGGAGGCGCCGCGCACGTAAGTTTCGATGCGCACGTCCGCCGGAACGACGTTGACGGTGTCGCCGCCCTTGGTGACGATGGGATGGACGCGGATATGGTCCTCGTCGCGGAACGTCTCGCGCTGCGCGTCGATGGCGACGAGGCCGATCTTGGCCGCGTTGAGCGCGTTGACGCCGTTGTGGGGCGAGCCGCCGGCATGGGCCGCCTTGCCGGCGTAAAAGACTTCCTTGCTGACGAATCCGTTCGACGTGCCGCCGACGTTGGCCTTGACCGGCGTCTCCTGCTCGCCCTCGGTCGGCGTGGTGTGCTGCATGACCATCATGTCGACGTCGTCCATCAGGCCGCGGTAAATGAACTCCTGCTTGCCGCCGAACATTTTGATCTTGCCTTCGCGGCGCAGCCGGCCGCGGTAGCCCATCTCGATGAATTCCTCGGCGGGCACGGCCATCAGCGCCACGTCGCCGCTCAGCTCGTCCATGACGCGGCGGTCGTGCAGCGCGTAGGCCACGCCGGACAGCGCCGCGATCATGCAGTGATGGCCGCACATGTGCGCGGCCCCCGTGCGAGGATCGGCGAAGGGGCTGTCGGGCACGCCGAGCGCGTCCAGCTCGCCCATCACGGCAAGCTTCAGCTTCCTTTCCCTGCCGCGGACCTGGGCGATCACGCCCGTGATGCACTGTTCGTCGGCCGTCGGGTACCCCAGAGATTCGAAAACTCCTTTGATCTTCGCCGCCGTCTTGAACTCCTTCCAGCCCGTCTCCGGCTCGGCGAAAACGCTGTCGCCCAGCGCCGTGATTTGCTCGCGGTGTGCGTCGATGATCCCGCATGCCAGGTCTTTCAGTTCCTGCTTCGTCATGAAATTCAATCCCCTTTCCTCACGAGTTCAGTGAACGCGGTCTTCCGCTGTGCGCACTTCAGCCGGACCGATTTTCGTTTCATCCCCTCTTGAACCATATATCATTGTGATCCCGTCGTCATGCGCAATAAATAAATCGCGTTGGGCCATATTATATCCACGAAAATATTTTTGTAAAGAGCTAATATTTTTTGATCGTCGATTTTTATATAATACTAATTTTCTACGCGTCTCCAGCGCTGCGGAAAGGGCGCGAAGCGATAGGGCTTTTAACGAAAACCGCGTATGATGAGAGCCCCAAAAAAATCCTGAACGTCTCTCGCACGTTCAGGATTTTTTTGGGCCCTTATGTCCGATCGCAAAGGGAAATTCTATTTTGATTCCGTCGCCGTTTTTTTATCGTCCGGGACTTCCCCTTCGATCTTATAAATCTCTTCGCCGCCGAAGGCCATGTTCAGCTTGTCCCGCGCGATCCAGGCCTGGCCTTCCTCGGTCTTGAAAAATTCCACGCGGTCGCGCAGGCGATTGAGCTTGTCCTGCGCCTGACGCAGCGCTTCGACCTTTTCTTCCATCAGTTCGTCCATGCGCCGCTGCCGGCGAAGTTCGTTGAGCGCCGACGTGACGAGCATCGCCGCCGCCATGACGACCATCGCCCAAAAGGCCACCCAGCGCAGTTTCATGGCTACATCTTTTCGGGCGCGCTGATGCCGAGCAGGCGCAGGGCGTTGGCGATCACCGTGCGGATGGCGGCGATCATAAGCAGATGACTGTCCCGAAGCGCGCCGGATTCCTCGAGGATGCGGCTGCCGTTGTTGTAATACGAATGAAAATCGCCCGCCAGCTCGTGAACGTAGGTGACGATGCGGTGGGGTTCGAGGTCGGCCGCGGCCCGAGCCACTTCGTCGGGGAACTGGGCCAGCTTGGTGAACAGGCGTTTTTCCTCGGGCGTGGCGATGGCGTCGGGATCGAAGGCCGAGACGGCGGGCACGGCGATCCCCCTCTCGGCGGCCTTCTGCAGGATGCTGCACAGGCGGGCGTGAGCGTACTGCACGTAATAGACGGGATTGTCCGCCGACTGGCTTTTGGCCAGTTCGAGATCGAAGTCGAGATGGCTGTCGCTGCGGCGCATCAGGAAATAATAGCGCGCGGCGTCGACGCCGACTTCCCTCACCACTTCCTGCAGCTCCACGAACTGGCCGCTGCGCGTGGACATCTTCACCTGCTCGCCGTCGCGCAGCAGGTTGACGAACTGGATCAGCAGGATCGTGAACTTTTTCGGATCGTAGCCCAGCGCTTCGATGGCGGCCTTCATGCGCGGCACGTAACCGTGATGGTCGGCCCCCCACACGTCGACGACGCGCTCGAAGCCGCGGTCGAACTTCTCCTTGTGATAGGCGATGTCCGACGTGAAGTAGGTGGGCACTCCGTTGGAGCGCATCAGCACGCGGTCCTTGTCGTCGCCGTACTCCGTGCTGCGGAACCAGAGCGCCTCGTCCTGCTCGTAGAGGTGGCCTCGCTCCTTCAGCGTCCGCACGGCGGCCGGCACGAGATCGCGGTCGTACAGCGACTTCTCGGAGAAAAAGTTGTCGAACGTGACGCCGAACTCGCCCAGTTCGTCCTTGATCTGCTCGAGGATGCGCCCGGCCGCGTAAGTCTTGAAGAACGGCAGCGACGTTTCGAGCGGCTGGTCGAGGAACTCTTCGCCGCGGGCGTCGACCACTTCCTGAGCGATGTCGTAGATGTAGCGCCCTTTGTAGGACTCCTCGGGGAAAGGGAACTTCTCGGGATGGCCGAGCAGTTCGAAATAGCGCGACTGCGTGGAACGCCCGAGGATGTTCATCTGCAGGCCGGCATCGTTGACGTAGTATTCCTTCTCCACGCTCCAGCCCGCGAAGGCGAGGATGTTGCCCGTCACGTCGCCGACCGCGGCGCCGCGGCCGTGACCGACGTGCAGCGGCCCGGTGGGATTGGCGCTGACGAACTCGACCTGCGCTTTCCGACCTTTGCCGAGATCGACGCGCCCGTAATCGCCGCCGGCCGCCAGCACGTCGCGGACGATGTCACCCATCCACAGATTCGACAGATAGAAATTGATGAAGCCGGGACCGGCCACTTCGACGCGGCGGATGTGCTTGTCCGAGCCGATGCGGCGCACGATGTCCTCGGCCAGGTCGCGCGGTTTGCAGCCCAGCAGCTTGCAGTTCTGCATGGCGGCGTTCGTCGCCCAGTCGCCGTGGTTCTCCTGCTTGGGGCGCTCGAAATGGAGCTCGCCCAGCGAAGCGGGATCCTGCCCTTTTTCCTTTGCGATCGCTTCAAGGGCTCCCCAAACAAGAGCCTTCAGCGCACTCGTGTTCTCTGACATAATAATTTATACTCCCATCGTTTTATGCACTTTTACTTCGAGCGGCCGGCAGGCATCAAGGCCAGGCTGGTGGTTTTCCAGGTGCCCCACGTTTCGATCACGCGTTTGAAGCCGTCCAGATACGGCACGTCGACCCGCATAGAGGACTGGATCAGCTTTTCTTCGCCTTCAAGCTGATTCTTGCGCTGATTGATGCGGTACTGGCTCGTATAGCTGCTGACCATGCTCCCCTGCTCCATTTTGAGCGGCGCGCCCATGGAACGGTAGCCCTTGGGAAGCTGCACGCGGTAGGACTGCTCCACCACGAAGGGATATTTCAGCACGGCGCTGCTGCCCACGTCAAGAAGACGCATCATCGGGCCGGGAGCGATCGAGGGCAGGCCGATCATCAGGCCCTGCTGCCCTTCGATGCCGGACCTTGCCCTCACGGGCAGAACCAGTTTGAAGCCCTGGCTGCCCAGCGGCGAGATGTCGAGGTCCCCATCGAGGTCGATCCAGCCTTCGAGGCCGGGGAACAGCGAATAGATCTGATCCTTGCGCCCGTCCGCCAGCGACTCGCACGTTTCGACCCAATTGTTGCGCACGCGGATATCGACCGTGCCGGAGACGATGCAGTCGGCGTCGACGTCAAGGTTCCAGGCGATGGAAAGACGGTTTTTCTCCAGGCGGGTGCCGCCGACCGAATGGCGGCGAAGTTTCTTCGCGCCGGCGGCGTACAGCGTCTTGCCGCGCAGCGATACGGGCAGCTTGCCGGGCTCCCCCGGCTGTCCGGGCACGTAGTACCAGCTTTTTTTGGCGCCCGGCTCGCCGAGCAGAAACACCGGATGGGTCAGAGCCGGCGCGCAGGAGATGGATTCGCGGTCCTGCGGCAGCACGTGCTGGAACCAGACTTCGGCTTTCCAGCCCTGCTTCTGCAGCCAGGACGCCAGAAGGTACATGGACTCCCACGTGGTCCAGGGACCGCCGGCGGGGATCATCCGGGGACTGCGCCACGTGCCGCGCCCGGGAAGCCGGTCGGCGCTGCGCCAGAACTTCTCGATGCTTTTCAGAACGTCGTCGCGGGAGCTGCCTTCGCCGACCACATACTTCGCGGGCAAATCGGGCCAGCGGCGCTCTTCCAGATCGTGCATCATGGCCACGGCCGTAGCGGGGCCGGTCGCCAGGCTGAAGACCACGTAAGGGTCGGAGCTTTCGAGCATGCCGCGCATGCCGCGGTTGGCCGGCTGTTTGAAGTAGAACCAGCCGTAGCGGCGGAACGTCTGGTCCACGTCGATCGTGGGAACCGCGTTGGTGCTCGACTCCCAGTCCAGCGCCTGTTCCTTGGCGATGCGGATCTGCACGCTGCCCTCCCACGTGGGATATTCGGAACCGAGCCAGGCGATGTCTTCCATCACGTTCGGCTCGGCGAAGATCTGGCGATAGCTGAGCACGAGCACGTAAACGTCGTCCATCTTCGGGAATTTGACGAGAAGCCGTCCGTGCTCGGCCAGTTCATCCCGGTCATAAGAAAGGTCGTGCAGAAGCTTCGCCGTGCCGGGATCGAAGATCGCCGCCTGTTCGAGTTCGATATGTCCGCCGTTGGGAGCGACGAGCTGGTCCTGAAGCCAGCCGAGGCGCGCGGTCGCTCCGCAGAGGATCACATAGGACGTGCTTTTGACGGCACGCCCCTGGGGATCCTGCGTGTAGAGCTGCTTCCGGCTCCAAATCACCGCGGGCTCGGCGCCCCGGTACTCCTCGAGCGTAGGACAATCCTGCACCATTTTGGCGATGTCCGCCGAAGTCAGGGGCAGCGCCAAAGACGCCGCCGGCAGGCAGAGCGCCAAAAACAACGCAAGAGCAAACTTTTTCATGACCGCCTCCTAGAGGTTTCTGCCGCAGCAGTTTTTGTACTTCTTGCCGCTGCCGCAGGGGCAGGGATCGTTGCGTCCGACTTTCTTGACGCGCACCGGTTGGGGGCGTTCGCCGCCCGTATTGTAGTTCGCAAAGTAGCTGCCGCGCGAGTTCTGCGGGTTGAAGCCCAGTTCCTCGGCCGCCGCCTTCGACGGCGCGGGGGCGGAGCCGCGGTGTTCCCTCATCGCGGCGGGCGCGGCGCGGCGCAGGCGGTCTTCGTCGGAGACGATGGCGACGCGGAAGAACAGCTGCGTGATCTGCTCGCGCACGTGGGCCATGGTCTCCTGAAAGAGGTTGAAGGACTCGAACTGATACTCCATGAGCGGGTCCTTCTGCCCGACGGCGCGCAGGCCGATGCCCTGGCGCAGCACGTCCATGCCGAGCAGATGCTCTTTCCAGGCGCCGTCGAGCACGTGCAGGGCGATGAAGCGGAACAGCCCTTCGGCCACGGCCGGCTCGAGCTTGTCGACCCGCTCGTCGAAGCGGGCGGAAATCTCTTCCTTCATCTTTTCGGCGGCAGGCATGACGTTGCGGCGGTCGTCGGCTCCGGCCAGCGCCTTCTCGATGCCCGGCCAGTAAATGCCGCGCAGCTTGTTGGCGGCGTAAACGGGATTGGCTTCCTTGTCTTCGGGGAAGGCCGCGTCGATGATGTCGTCAACGTTGCTGACGGCGATCTCCCGGGCGTGTTCGAGGATCTCCGGATCGCCGAGGATGGTCGAGCGCTCGGCGTAAACGGCCTCGCGCTGCTGATTCATGACGTTGTCGTAGAGCAGCAGCTGGCGGCGCACGTCGTAGTGCATCATTTCCACTTTCTTCTGGGCGTTCTCGATGGCGCGGGTCAGCAGCGGATGCTCGATGGATTCGCCTTTCTCCATGCCGAGCTTGTCGAGCATGCCGCCGATGCGGTCCGAACCGAACAGCCTCAGCAGATCGTCCTCGAGGGACAGATAAAAGCGCGAGCTGCCGGGGTCGCCCTGACGGCCGGCGCGGCCGCGCAGCTGATTGTCGATGCGGCGCGACTCGTGGCGCTCGGTGCCGAGGATGCAGAGGCCGCCCAGTTCGAGCACTTTTTCCTTTTCGGCGGCGCAGAGGGTCTTCATCTGCTCGAGGATGGCCGCGCACTTCTCCGCGTCCTTGGCGGGATCGAGATTTTTGGCGCGGTACTCCTCGCGGGCGAGGAAATCGGGATTGCCGCCCAGCAGGATGTCGGTGCCGCGGCCGGCCATGTTGGTGGCGACGGTAACGGCGTTGAAGCGGCCGGCCTGAGCGACGATGGCCGATTCTTTCTCGTGGTAGCGGGCGTTCAGCACCTGATGGGGAATGCGTCGGGCGCGCAGCAGCCTGCTGACGTGCTCGGAAACCGCCACGGAAACGGTGCCGACCAGCACGGGGCGGCCGGCGGCGTGGATCTTCTCGATCTCTTCGACCACGGCCGCGAATTTCTCGTCCATGGTGCGGTAGACCTGATCCGGCCAGTCCTTGCGGATCACCGGTTTGTTGGTGGGGATGACGACGACGCCGAGATGATAGATGTCCTTGAACTCCTCGGCCTCGGTGGCGGCGGTTCCGGTCATGCCGGCCAGCTTCTTGTACATCCTGAAGTAGTTCTGGATCGTGATGGTGGCGAGAGTCTGGCTCTCCTTGCCGACTTTGACGTGTTCCTTGGCCTCGATGGCCTGGTGCAGTCCGTCCGAGAAACGGCGGCCGAACATCAGGCGGCCGCGGAACTCGTCGACGATGACGATCTCGCCGTCCTTGATGACGTAATGCACGTCTTTCTTGAACAGATAATGGGCCTTGAGCGCCTGATTGATCTTGTGGGCCATGTCGGCGTGCGCCATGTCGGAGAACAGGCCGGGCGTCTTGAGGAGCTGCTCGCACTTGGCGATGCCCTTCGAGGTGAGCACGACGGTCTTTTCCTTTTCGTCGACGACGAAATCGCCGTCCGGCTCGGGACGGTCCTTGTCGTCGAGCAGGAAGCTGTGCACTTCGATCTCGTTGGGGTCCTTGAACACGCCCTTGAGCTGCGTGGCGATCTGGTCGGCCTTCATGTAGGCGCCGGTGTCGTCCTCGGAAGGGCCGGAGATGATCAGCGGCGTGCGGGCTTCGTCGATGAGGATGGAGTCCACTTCGTCGACGATGCAGTAGGAATGCCCGCGCTGCACCATCTCGTCGGCCTGGAGGACCATGTTGTCGCGCAGGTAGTCGAAGCCGAACTCGCTGTTCGTGCCGTAGGTGATGTCGGCCCGGTAGGCTTTTTTGCGCTCTTCGGGATCCATGAAGGCGTAGATCACGGCCACGCTCAGCCCCATGGCGGCGTACAGCGGCGCCATCCAGTTGGCGTCGCGGCGGGCCAGATAGTCGTTGACGGTGACCACGTGCACGCCCTCGCCCTTGTAGGCGTTGAGGATCACGGCGATCGGCGCGACCAGCGTCTTGCCTTCGCCGGTCTTCATCTCGGCGATGTTGGCGTCGTTCAGGGCCATGGCGCCGATCAGCTGCACGTCGAAGGGACGCAGCCCCAGCTTGCGCTTCGCTTCTTCGCGGGCCATCGCGAAAACTTCCGCCAGATGCCCGTCAAGCCCGGCGCCGTTCTGAATGTCGGCCTTGATCTCCAGGGCGCGGGCCAGGATCTGCTCGTCGCTCAAGGCCTGGATCCTCGGCTCGAGCGCGTTGATCTCCTCGACCTTCCTGCGGTAGCGCTTCAGGGCGTTTTCGTTGGGATCGAGCCCCATGGCGCGTTTCAGTGATTCGAACATAAACCTTCCACCTCTCGTAAAAAAACCGGGTGACGCGAGTCCGGAATATATTTTTTCACAAAGGCCGCACGGGCGGCCCTGGCATTTACGAAATCAATCAGCGTCGGTGATCAGTTCCCAGCCGTTGGCCACGTAGACCACGCCCGACCAGACGGTGAGCACGATGCTGAAATACATCACATAGATCGCATAGGGAATCCTGAAGATCATCATCACGATGGCGACGATCTGAGAAACGGTCTTCAACTTGCCGAGCCGGGACGCGGCGATGACCTGCCCCTCGGCGGCGGCCACCATGCGCAGGCCGCTGACCATGAAATCGCGGGCGACGATGACCATCACCATCCAGCCGCTGAGGCGGTGCAGCTCCAGCAGCGCGATCAGGGCGGCCATGACCAGCACCTTGTCGCTGAGCGGGTCGATGAATTTGCCGAGATTGGTGATCAGCCCCTTCTTGCGCGCGATGTAGCCGTCGACGGTATCGGTCAGCGCCGCAATAATAAAGACCAGACCGGCCAGCAGGTCGCTGTAGGTCAGGTCAAGGCCGTAAGCGCTGAGAAAAGGAATGCCCCGGCCGATGCGCGTGTACAGCAGCAGAACCATCACGAACGGAGCCAAAAAAATGCGCGACAGGCTCAAGAGATTGGGAACGTTCAGAGAACGCATAGCAGGACTCTCTCTCCTTTTCGCCGCAGGAAAAGCCGCGGCGATGTTTTTGTCGGTGTAACCGGTTTATTATCTCACATAAAGACCGATCTGTGCGCATCGAGCATGGAAGATTTCACTTCTTCGGGGCGTTCTTCTCCTCTTTCTTTTCGCCGGCTGCTTCCGGCTGCCCGGCGCGGGAGACCAGTTTGGCGATTTCCCGCTGAAAGCTGGAAAGGTCGGTGAACTCGCGATACACCGAAGCGAAGCGCACGTAAGCCACTTTGTTGATCTCGGCCAGCTCTTTCATGACCAGTTCGCCGATCGCCATGCTGGAAACTTCGTCGCCGCTTTCGCGCAGGCGCGCTTCGATGCGGGCGGCCACGTCCTCGATGGTGTCGAGGGAAACGGGAAGGCGCTCGCAGGCGCGGCTGATGCCGCGGACCAGCTTGCTGCGGTCGAAGGCCTCGCGGCGCCCGTCTTTCTTGGAGATCCACAGCACTTTTCGCTCTTCCACGCGCTCGTAGGTCGTGAAGCGGAACCCGCAGGCCGTGCACTCGCGGCGGCGGCGGATCGTGCGTCCCTCTTCGGCGGTGCGCGTTTCCATCACGCGAGTCTCCATGGAACCACACTGAGGGCATCTCATCGATTCTGACAACTCCTTTCCTTCGATCAATCGATCAAGAACGAGTATCAATGCCTTCAAAAAAAACGGATCCGGAGGAAAACTCCAGACCCGTTTCACGCAATACTCAACCTTGCAGGACGCGCATCACAACGTCCTTGACAAGCGCGCCGTCAGCCTGGCCTTTCAGCCGGGGCATGACAGCCTTCATCACTCTGCCCATGTCCTTGGGCGCAGCAGCGCCGATCTCGGCGGCCGTTTCGCGCACGAGCGTCTCCACTTCTTCGGCGCTGAGCTGGGCGGGAAGGTAGGCGTCAAGAACTTCGATCTCGGCGAGCTCGCTCTCGGCGCGGTCGCCCGCGCCCGCCGCCTTGTACTGCTCCGCCGCTTCCCGGCGCTGCTTCACCAGACGGCCGACGAGGGAAATCACGTCGTCGTCGGTCAGTTCGTAGCTGACGCCCTTGTCGGCCTGAAACTTCTGAAGCTCGGCCTTGAGCATGCGGAACACGGAAAGCTCGAGCTCCCGGTGCTCTTTCATGGCCGTCTTCAGATCGGCGGAAACCCGATCGGTCAAAGTGCTCACGGCTGCTTACCCCCTGACTTTTCTGCGAGAGAGTTCCTGGCGCTTGCGCTTTCTCGCCTCGCTGGGTTTCTCGTAGTGTTCTTTCTTCCGGGCCTCGCGAAGGACTCCCGCTTTGGAGACGTCTCTCTTAAAACGACGAAGGACGTCTTCGATCGATTCGTTGTCTTTTCTAACGACTGTCGTCAAAACAATTCCCTCCTTTCTGCTCCACCTGCATCAAACTTTTAACCCGGGGGCCATTGGAGCCCTCGCCCCGCTAGTAAATGGATATGAAGGTGGGGGACTGTCTGACCAGCAGATTCGCCGCAGTTGACGACGAGCCGGTATCCGCCGGACACGCCGAGCTTCGCCGCCGTCGCCTTGACGGCCGGCATCAGCCGGCTCCAGAGGGCGGGATCCTGCACCTCGTCGGCAGAACCGACATGCTCCTTCGGCACGATCAGCACGTGAACGGGCGCCTGCGGCCTGATGTCGCGAAAAGCCAGGGCATTCTCGTCCTCGTACACAGTCTCCGCGGGAAGCCGCTTCTGCACGATCGCGCAAAATGGACAGGATTCCATCGTCGTCACCTCGCATAGCGATTATTTTATCACTCTTGAACTGCTTCCGACAATAGGCAATTATCGACAGCCGGTCTTTTTCTTCCTAACGGCCCCAAAGAACCCCGTTTTTGCTCGATATCACCGTCATTTTCCGCAGTTCGTCATAAATACTTTCCCTCTCGGGACGGAATTCAAAATAGCCGCGCGTATATCCCTGCGCATGGCCGCGCTGTCTCCCTTCGAAAAGCACTTCCACTGCGCGCCCGATCCAGCGCCGCGCCTCCGCGGCCAAACATTCCCGCCCCGCTTTTTTCAGGCGTTCGGCGCGGGCGAGCGCGATCTCCGCCGGGATCTGTCCGGGCATGGCCGCCGCCGGCGTGCCGGGGCGCGGCGAATAACGGAAGCCGTGCACGCGGCCGACGCGCGCCGCCTCAAGCAGCGCCAGCGTGTTTTCGAAGGCCGTCTCGCTCTCGCCGGGGAACGCGCACATCACGTCGGTGGAGATGTGCAGGTCGCTTCCCAGCGCCGCGCGAAGACGCTCGACCAGCTTCAGATAATCCGCGGCCGTGTGCCCGCGCCCCATGCGGCGCAGGATCTCGTCGTCGCCGGACTGCACGGGCAGATGAAGATGGCGGCAGAACCGCGGCGACTGCGCCAGCGCCTCGAGCAGATCGTCGCCGATGGAAAACGGCTCCAGAGAACCGAAACGCAGGCGCTTTATTCCCTCGATTTTGTCAAGTTCGCGGATCAGGGCCGCAAAGGATTCGCCGCTGTCGCGGCCGAAAAGCCCCAGATGCACGCCCGTCAGGATCAGCTCGAACTGCCCGGCCGCCGCGCAGCGGCGCGCCTCGGCAAGAATGTCGGCTGCGGGCCGACTGACCGAGGGACCGCGCAGAACGGGGACGATACAGTACGTGCAGCGGTGGTCGCAGCCGTCCTGCACCTTCACGAACGCGCGCCCGAAATAGGGGGAGCGTTCCAGTTCCAGCGCGTCCCATTTCCGCCCCATCTCGCCCCGCACGGCTTCAAAGGGGCGCTTATGCCCCGCCAGCCATTGCGCGACGCGGCCGGGCAGTTCGCTCTTGAGGCGGTTGCCGATCAGCAGATCGACGCCCATCGCCGCGGCTTTTTTCTCGCCGACGCCCTGCGCCCAGCAGCCGCACACGGCGACGCAGACGTTTTTTCCTGCGCGGCGGCAGCGGTTGATCAGCTGGCGGCTCTTGCGGTCGGCCGCGGCCGTCACCGAACAGGTCACGATCACGGCCGCGTCGTAGGGCGGCTCGTCCACGATCAGCGCGCCGCGGCGCTGAAACGCCGAGGCCAGCGCTTCCGCCTCGGCGAGGTTCGTGCGGCAACCCAGCGCCTGAACGGTGACGCGACGCCCCCGCAGCGGCTCAGAGCCTGGCGACGGCAAGACCGCACCAGTCGTCCAGCCGCACTTCGTCGACGAGGCGCAAGCCGTTTTCCGCAAGCTTTTCCTTGAACTTCTCGCCCTCTTCGACGACCAGCCCCGAGAAGATCGCCCGCCCGCCGGGGTTGAGCGCGCCCGCCACGTCGGGCAGCATGGCCAGGTTCGGCTCGTAAAGGATGTTGGCCAGCAGCAGGTCGACTTTATGTTCAAAGCCCTTGAGCAGATCGCCGACGGCGATGTCGAGTTTCTCCTCGGCGATGCCGTTCAGTTCCAGCGTGTTGCGCACCGCCTCGCGCACGACGGACGGATCGAGGTCGCGGGCGTAGGCGCGCTCCGCTCCCATCTTCAGCGCCGCGATGGAAAGGATCGCCGTGCCGCAGCCGATGTCGGCCACCACGTCGCCCGGCTTCAGCCAGCGCTCCATCAGCGTCAGCACCGCCTGCGTGCTCTGATGGTAGCCCGTGCCGAACGCCGAGCCGGGATAGATGAAGATGGGCAGACGGCCGGGATCTTCCTTGCCGGCGTGCCACGGCGCCATGACGACCAGCTTCTCGCCCACGTTCAGCGGCGGGAAGGCATCCATCCACTCCGTGTTCCAGGCGCGGTTCTCCACCCGCCCCATGTCCTTGATCTCGATCTCGCGCCACGGTTCCAGGTACGGCTGCAGCATCTTCAGCCATTCGCCCAGATCCTGATTGGCGCGGTAATAAACCTGCAGGTCGACGGCGTCGCCCTCGTTCGTCACCGTCGAGCCGATGCAGCCCGTGCTCTCCGCCGCCGAGCTGAGCACGTCTTCCAGCCCCGCCGGCCCGCGCAGCGTGATGTACCACCAGAAGTTGTCGTTGCGTTCCATTCTCCCGCCTCCTGCCCTGAAAAAACGGTTCGGAAATATTATAGCAGATTTGCCTTACGGGAAAAATTCGCGGCAAACTTCCGATCGCTTCTATTCGGCTGATTTGCCGCTCCCGGAGACGGCCCTGCGCAGCCGCGCGATCTCCATCTGATCGTCCAGACACGCCTGGACTCTTTTTCGCTGTTCGTCGTTCAGATCAGGCATGCTTTCCAACAATTGGATCAAGGATTTTTCTATTTCTCCCGAGCCATGGGGCGGCAGTCTCGTTTCGGCAGACAGCCCCAACGCGCCGAGCAGTTCCGCGCTGGGGATCTCGAGCGTCTGGACCAGCTGGATCAACAGTTCCACGGAAGGCATGGCCAGCCCCCGTTCGATCCGGCTGATATGCGTCTGAACGATGTTTACCATCTCGCTCAACTCGGCCTGCGAAAGATCTTTCTCTTTGCGGAAACGCCGAATCATCTCGCCTATCATAGGATTCTCACTCCTATCTCGCTTTCGAATATGCCTTTAAGAATTATTAAAGAGAGATGGAGTTTCAACAAATGCCTTAAAAGTCTTTTTTCAGTGGCCTTTTCAAAAATAATGCTTTATAATCGTTAAAGCGTTTACAACAAAAAAATAGACCCATAAAAAATGTTTAAATATCGATTCGCTTCGTGAAAAAAATTTCTTCTGCGATCTTTTCACTTCGACTGTAAATGACAAATACTGTCATCGCAATTCAGTATGATATGCGAAAAGAGCCCGGAAAAGGAGAGGACATGGGAAAAGCGGCAGGCAGGAACAAGATCCAGCGCGTCTTGAACCTTTACAATCGCCTGATGGAAGGCGACACGCTCGACAAAGGCGAGGAGGCGCTGCGTTTCCACGTCACTATGCGGAGCATCCAGCGCGACATCGACGACGTCAGAGCGTACCTATCCGACGCGGCGGCGGACGGGAACGTCCGGAACGACGTTATTTACGACCGCCGCGAAAAGGGATACCGACTCGAGCGGATCGAGCGCATCAAGCTGAGCAACAGCGAAGTCCTCGCCATCTGCAAGATCCTTTTGGACAGCCGCGCCTTCACGAAGCGCGAGATGCTCGCCGCGCTCCGGAAGCTGATCGGCTGTTCCGTCCCGAAGAAACATCAGAAACTGATCACCGACCTGATCAAAAACGAAGCGTTCCATTACGTCGAACCCCACCATCGCACCGTCTTTATCGATAAGCTCTGGCTGATCGCCCAGGCCATCCGCGAAAAACATTACATCGAAATCGAGTACCGCCGCCTCAAAGACCGGTCGCTGGTCAGGCGCAAGCTGCGCCCCGCGGCCGTGATGTTCTCGGAGTACTACTTCTACGTGGCCGCCTTTATCGACGACAAGGAAACGCGCCGGACCTTCGACGTGCCGGGCGACGCCTTCCCCACCATCTACCGCGCCGACCGCATCGCCAGCCTGAAAGTGCTGGACGAGACCTTTTCCGCGCCCTACGAAGACCGCTTCGAAGAGGGGGAGTTCCGCAAGCGGATCCAGTTCATGTTCGGCGGCGCGCTCCAAAAAGTCACCTTCATCTACAAAGGATTGAACGTCGAAGCTGTCCTCGACCGCCTGCCGACGGCCAGGATCCTCGCCGAAGAAAACGGCGCCTACACCATTTCCGCCGAAGTCTTCGGCAAAGGCATCGACTACTGGCTGCGCAGCCAGGGGGAGGAGGTGGAAATAATCAAAGAAACGGCCAGAAACGGATAGGATTTCCCGGCAAAAAAACGCAGCCGTCGCGTTCCGACCGGCTGCAAACGTTTCGTATGTGTTCATGGTCACGAAAATACCGTCAGGAGGAAGAAGCATGGAGAAGAGACCGTACAAGCTGGCGATCATGGGAGCGTCAGGAGTTGGCAAAACCGTTTTTCTGGGGTCGTATTTTTACGCGAACGAAAGAGGCATGGGTAAAAAATACCACATAGCGCCCCTGAACGAAAAACTCACGGCCGCCCCGGGACAAACAGAACCGCCTGACGAACGAGAGTTGAACTCCGTCCAGGTCGTCAACGAACTGATCGACATCTTGTTTAAGGGGACTCAGATCGGCACGCATAAAAGAGTGGACATGAGCATGACCGTCGGCGACAGGATGAAAGTCCGCCTCTTCGACCTGCCCGGCGGCTTCACCGTGGACAGCACGCGGTGGGAAGACCAGAAAATCAGGGAAGACCTGGAGATGGCCGACGGCGTGATCTTCTTCATCCCCGCCTGGGATACGCTGCATAACTATGCGGAGTGCCGCAAGACAAGCACGCCCTTTGACACGGCCATTTCGCAGTACATCAGGAACGAAAAAGCCGGCGCCAAGGAGAAAAAAGCCGACATCCCCATCTATTTCCTGTTCACGAAAGCGGACAAACTTCAGGGCGCCGACAAAGACGTCACCGCAGAGCAGCTCCTGGATCTGTGGAGCGGCCTCAAATCCGCCAGCCAGACGGGCAGCCAGCGGTCTTTTTTCAAAAAAGGCCAGTTCGACAAAACCTTCCTGGTGACGTCGCTCGGCACGTGGCTGGACGACCGCACGCCGCCCAAAGAAGAAGAATATCAGCCGATCAATGTCGTAGAATCGATGGAATCCCTGTTCGACGATATGGCCCGGGCGCGCCGCCTCCGCGACAGAAACTCCCTTCTGAAAAAAGCCTCCATCTTCGCAGCCGCCGCGCTGGGGATCTTTGCCCTGGCCGCGGGAACATTGTATTCCGTCCAGAAGTCACGATGGAACGGCGCCGAAAGAGCCGCGCAGCTCGCAGCGGCCCGGCAGAATTACCCCGAGGCCATCAAAGCGCTGGACGATTTCCGCGCCCACGGCGCGCCGCTGGGCCTTCCCCTGCCCTCCTTCATGTCCCCCGGAAAGGACGCCGGCGCGCAGATCGAGAAGCTGCGCCGCGATTACGAGGCCGACAGCTACAAGGGACTGGCCGGTTATCTGCAGATCGCCGACGCAGCCGAGCTGCCCGACTCCCGCAGCGACTCGTTCAAGCAGGGGTCTCAGGCTGTGAAAGACTATCTGACGAACGACGCTTTCGCAGCCATGGCGCCGGAGCATTACGCGGCCGTGAAGAAAGCGGAGCGGTATTACGCCGCCGGCGCCATGATGGGCGGTACGGTCAAAACCCTTGACGACATCGAGGGCATCCTGCGCCAGATCGACCTGGTCCCTGACTGGCGCGAGCCGCTGCTGAACCGCATCCCCGCGGGAGCGGCCGCCTGGATCGCCGCGGTAGACCAGGACGCCGCCGCCAAAGAAGCCGAAGCCTCGGGATCGGGGCTTCAGGAATACGACAGGGCGGCTTCCCAGCTCCGCGCGCTGATGAGTTCGCCCCACATGAACGATCAGCTCAGAGAAGCGCTGAACGCTCAGCTCGGCGCTCTCGAGAAATCGAGGAGCTCTCAGGCGGATAAATTGATCTCCGCCAAAATCGCCGCGGCGGGCAGCATGGAAAACCCCGAAGAGGCCCTCCGCGGGCTCGAAGAGCTGAAAGCCTCCGTAACCCTGTCCGAAGCTCAGATAAAGCGCCTCCAGGACGCGGCGGACAGGCAGTATGAAGCGCTGGTCGACCGCTGGCTCAGCGACAAAACCGCTGCGGAAACGCTGCGCGGCTATCTGCGGCAGTACCCCGACATGCCGAGGAGCGCAAAGAGCCGCGTTGACAGCTACTTGCAGCGTATGGGCTATATCCGGAGCGAAGATCTGCGCCAGAGCATTCTTTTCGCCGACTACATGTCTACCCTCATGGAGAAGGCCAAAGAGGTCAATGAACTGCATACGGCCAGCGCTCAGGAGCTGCACGGAGCCGTCGCCCAGCGCTTCCAGGAGCTATTAAGCGGGAACGCCGATTTTGCCGGCAAGAAGATTGCGGACAGCCTTGCCAAGAACGACTTTTCCAAGGCTAAGGAACACATTGAGGGTTTTTCCGCGCAAAAAAAGAGAGATCTCGCAAACTTTTCACGCTCCTGCGACACCAGCGCCGCGGAAAACAGCGTGGCCGGCTGGGAGGAAGGCTGGACGTCCAAAGTCCTCACCGAAAATTACCGCTTTCTGCGCGATCGATTCCGCGAGTATAAAGACACCTGCGAACCCTCGGATCTGGATTCTTTTTCAAAAGATCTCAAAGCCTTCACGGACCGTTGGCCCGGGGCGCCGCAAAAGGACGAGGTTCAGCAGGTCATCGACTACATCAGCGCCATCGCAAAGGGCGCCGACGCCAGATTAACCGTTGTAAAGGCCAAGCTCGAGAGCGGGCGGAACTGGACGTTCGGAAGCGACCTTCAGCTAAACCTGAAGGTCGGAGGTAAAACATATCCCACCGATTTCCATCGTTTCAGAAACGAGCCTGAGTACAATGAAACTTTTAACATCAGGTGGTCCGCTGGCACGGAGTCCTGTGATATAGACCTCATCAATAAGGGCACACTTTCGAAGAATGACGAGCTTCTTATGACAATTACTGTTCCCTGCGGGGGCATCGCCGGCTGGAGAAAACTGGACGGCTCCCACACCCAAAGCTACGCCACAGTCTGGCTCAAAGTCGAAGGCATTCCCGACTGTCCGTGGTAAAAAGGGGAGCGCTGTTCGCCATGGAAAAGCTGAAGTACTTTGTGTTCAACTCCGGCGAGGCCAACGAGGCGGGGCAGGACTGGAACGTCAACTCCGCCTCGCCGGGGTTCCCCCTGGCAGGCGCGGCGGCCCCGCCGACAGACCGTTCCCACGCCGGACTTGTGCGGCTGGACAACGCCTATGCGTCGCAGCTGGCACGCTTCGGCCTTGACCGCCCGCTGCTGCCCCGCCGGATTCCCGACGCGTGGGCGGAGGACGATTACTGGCCCGCCCCCGGTCGGTACGGCTACGCGCTGATGCCCTGGGGCCCCGAGTTCTGCCTGGCCGGCATTTACACCGGCGGGCGCGATCACCGCGGACGGCGCAACATCAGTCTGCTCATGGCCGCCGTTCCCGGCGAAATCCGGCAGAAGACGACGCCGCAGGAATTTTTCAGCGGCATCCGGCGTGGCAATGACGTCGACGGGATTCTCACAATCCGCGCTACGGAAGAGCAGAAGAAAAACATCGTTCGCCCCGACTGGCTCGAACTGCCCCCGGCCCCCGCCCCCCTGAGCGGCGCCGCTCCAGATCGGCTGGGCGGCTGGCCCGACAGCGAAACGCTGAAGATCCTTGTCAACGGCCGCCTCAGGACGCTGACCGCCGTTCCCGACGCGGAAATCCGGCCGGCCGCGCCGGAGCCGGAACGGCACAGCCCTCCGCGGCCGCGCCGCCCGAAACTTCTGGCCGCCGGGCTTGCCCTCTGCGCCGCCCTCGGCGGCTGGGCATGGTTCAGCGGCGGCAGTCCCGAACCTCTTCCCCGGGATCCCGTACCGGCCAATCTTCAAACCGCGCCGACAGGCGCCGCCCCTGAGAACACCGATTCTTTCTCGGCACTGATCCGCCGCGCCGCCGAGACGGGCTGCCAGGATCAGTACGCTTCCTGCACCGTCTACGCGGCGCAGCTGAAGGGCGACGTCATAACAGTCATCCGTCCCCCCCTCTGGGCCCCCGCCTCCGGGCAGACGGAACTGAAGGACACGTTCACAGCGGAACGAGGCAGCGTCTTCGCCGTCAGCGCAGACAAGCTCCGCGGTCTGCTGAAAGCCCTTTTCGCGGGCGACGACGTCGAATACGTCCGCGCGGATTCCCCGGAAATTTTCAACCGCAACTGGGATCGCAATCTGGCGGAGCTCAAAAAAAGCCTTGCGGTACCCGCCGATCCTCCGTCCCCTGTCTCTTCGCCCGACCGCGAGGCCGTCAGGACGGCTCTTCTGGATTCGGCAAAAACGCTGCCCGAAGGCAGCTGTCTGGCCTTTGCGTCCGGCCGCTCCGACGGTATCACCGTCATCCGTCTGGTCAGCCTCTCCGACGGCTCGCTGATCGGCCGGCGCAGCTGCGCCGCCGACGGGTATATTGCCGTCGCTCCGAAAGAAATGGAACGCTGGATCGGCCGTCTGGAAGGGAAATACCTCTCCCCTCCCTGCGTGAGCGACGGCGACAACGGGCACAAAATCATCCGCTCGAAGAAAGAACTGACGTGGACCCCAGAAACATGGAAACACAGCGTCGAATCCTTTATGGAAGAACTCATTGAACAATTATGAAAGGAGAGCGCCCATGAAAGACTCTGATTTAAGAAACGAGCGGCGGGACGATCACGGCGCAGCCGATCTTCCCCTCACGGCGCAGGAAAAAGAAACCACGCAGGCAGACGCGCAGGAGAAGGCCGAGCGGCGGGACGGCCACGGCGCAGCCGATCTTCCCCTCACGGCGCAGGAAAAAGAAAACACGCAGGCAGACGCGCAGGAAAAAAACAGCCCCAGGCCGTCCGGCACAAAGCTGAAAAGGGCGCTTGCCGCCGCAGCGATCGCCCTCCTGGGCGCCGGGCTCTACTGGGGATACAGCTGGCGCCAGCAGAAAGAGGCAGAAAGAATCGCCCTTCAAAAACAGCAGGAACAGCAGCGCCTTCAGGAAGAAAAGCGGCGGACCGAGCAGGCCCGGCTTCTCGACCGCACCGCCAGACAGGTCACAGCGCGCGGGCTGGAAGGAGAGGACAGACGGCCCTCGCTTTTCGCCGCCGCAGAGATCTCCGACTCCAAAAGCTGGAAGCTGCTGGCTCCCCTCTTCGGCGCCGACCGTCCGAAGATCCCCGACGGACCTTTCAAAGTCCGGCTGTGGAGCAGCGATAAAATCGCCGTCAGCACAGAGACGCTGAAAAAACTCTTCGCCGATCTGCTGCGTGGCGAATATGTGCCGGGCATGCTGCCCATGATTTACAGGGACGGCTGGACGGAAGCCCTCGACCGTTTTCAACGGCAGCTTGCCGAAAGCGCCCAATCCGCAGGGCCTCTTCTCTCCGAGACCGACGAAGACCGCCTCAGGCAGGAAGTGCGGACCGTCCTTGAAAAGCCCGGCGGCAAGGAATACTTTGCCTTCGTTTGGGAGAAAGACGGCGGCTGCCTGAAGATCCGCTTCGTTGACCAAAAGGGCGACGTCGTTTACGACCGGTGCTACCTGCCGGAGGGCAGCTTCATCCTGTCGGACGACGCGCTTTCCTACTGGATTCTGCGCCTCAAAGGCAGCCTGAAAATCGAGCCTTGGATCGAACCGGCAGACAACGGACAGATCGTCCTGCACGGACGGAATCTGCCGGGGTGGAGCCGGGAAAACCGGGAAAACGTGACGGACCAGTTCATTTCAGAACTGGTCAACTCGCTGGAGGGAAGCATCCAATGAAAAATTTTTTCAGACTCGCCGCGGCGGCGCTGTGCCTCGCCCAGAGCCTCTGCGCGGCGGCCGCGGTTCCGCCGACTCCTCGGCCGCCGGAGAACGCCCAGGCCGGGGAAAAGAACGCTCTCGACTGGTATGCACCTGAAAGGCCTCAGAAAAATCCGCCGGCCGCCCATCCCTTTACAGAGCGCGAACGGGCGGGATGGCGCGAGAGCGACCAAACAGACCGGCAAAGATCTCAGGAAGCCCGGAGGATCGTAGAATCAGCCGCCGAGGGAAATTTCCGCGCCGAAGCGCTCTGCGTGGTCAAAGTCCCTGGGCAGGACGCCCAAAAGCTTGACTTCGAGGAATGTCTTCTTTCCGGAGACCTGACAGCGCCGCAGGGGACCGTCAGCGTCGAAACCGACTGGAAGTCGTTCCCCAAAATGGCCGAAGCGGACTTCCCCGCCCTGCGCCGCGAAGTTGAGACGCTGCTCTCCGGCCAGTTTGTGCCGGGGACCCTGCCCATGATCGACAATCCACGGCGCGGCGAAATCCTTCAAAAAATCGGCAGTCTGTGCGGCGCCGGAACCACCCCTTCAAAGGCAGCGCCGCCCCTCAGCGAAGACGTCCAAGTATCGGAGCTGAAGAAGCGCCTCGGCGGCAGTCCGACTGACACCCTGCGCTTTGCCTTTCTCGGTCGGGAACATGCCGGCCTCTGGACCGTCAAAGTGTTCGGCCGCGGCGGGAATCCCATCGGCCAATATTACTGTCCGACGGCCAACGCCGTCGAATCCCCCCGCATGGGACGATGGCTGCGCCGTCTGAGCGGAACGGAACAAAAGGAGCCATGGATCGAAACCGCCCCTTCCGGCATGATGGTCCTTCACGGCGCCGGCCTGCCCCAGTGGGAGAAGGCTGCCCAGAAAGAAATTCTGAAAATCTTCGCAGACCAGCTCATGGAAGCGCTTGAGCAGGAACGTTCCGCTCCCGCTCAAGCGCCGGGAACCCGAAAGGAAGCCGGAAAATGAGCAGAGCCGGGAAAACAGCCATAAAAGCGCTCGTCCTCTGGTCGGTTCTGACAGCCATACTTCCCCTCCCCCCTGTCCGCGCCCATCTGGGGCCTGAACACGCCGCAAAATGGAACGAATGTCTGGGGATCGACATGCAAAGGACAACGCCGGAAGGGAAAAAGAGATTAAACGCACTGTGGAAAACCGCCCAGGATATGATCGACGTTTACAAAAACGGAAAAGGAGCTCTCACGGAATATCAGAAGATACAGGAAGAATGTCCCTGGTTCAGCTGGGGTAAATACAACCACCGCCTGCTGTTTCACTGGGGATTCAACAATGTGCCCAAGGATCATCCGGCTGTTCAGAATCAGGTGAACAACTGCCTGAAAGACTGCAAAAGCGGCTCGGCTCCTCTGAATATGCAGGACTTAAAGGAAACCATCGAGAAGTGCCGTTATATCGACCAGACGACCTACGACAAGTTCTCCAGGACATTGGGGAATCCCAAGAGCTACACCTCCTACATAAAGATGCTTCCCCCCGTCATGCAGAGCGATACAAGGATCTACAAAAATAACAAGATCAATGATGAAGCCCTCTGGACAGATCAGGACAAGAAGGCAAGAGACGCCAGGCAGGCGCTGTTTGAAAGATATCAGGACACTCAGGACAAACATCTCTACGCCACGCTGGGCAAGCTTCAGGGTATGTGGAACAGACAATTGATCGACGCTGTCGAAAAACATTTGGGAATCCCCCGGAAAGTCAACGATCAGGTTGCCCATGGCGCAGCGGCCAATGCGTTGGCGACGCTGATTTATGATATTCATATTCTTTACGACTTCGACTCTGCTGGCGCGGACGCGATCGCCCTGCCGCGCATAAAGACGCTGAAAGATGAGATCCTAGAAAAGGGCATGCACCGTCTTGCCTTCGGCCGCGCCAAGAAGAAGAAGCTGAGCCAGGAGCTGATCAAGCGCTTCAACGCGGCAGCAAAAGCTGGAGGAGACGACAGCGACAAATCGCACGAACTGCTCAGACTGATCGAGGAATATCTGCCGCAGATTCTTCAGGATCAATACGGCGAAATACTGAACAGCCGGGGAATCTATCTCCTTCCCCAAAGTGAAACCCAAACCTATAAGGAGGTTGCATGATGAAAAGTTTACGTTGGTTCAAGGTGACGGCCGCAGCGCTGCTGGCAGCGCTGGCAATGGGATCCGTACCTTGCCGGAGCGACGCGGCAACGGAGGAAGCATACGACCCGATCAACTCGCTGCTGTTCCTGAACATGGCGGTGGTGTCGGTCAGGAAGGTCGTCACGACCAAGGACCGTATCGTCCTCGATCAGGAGTACAAAAACATCATTAACAACAATGCCTTGGGCGAAGTCGCCGACGACTATGAGATCAAGGCCCTGTACAACGACCTGCTGGACACAATTACCGAATATGGGCTGCGCGACGAGCAGAAAAAGCGCTTCCAGGAAAAATACGACCGCCAGCAGAAAAAAGCCCTGCGCAGCGCCATCATGGGCTTCCGCCCTTACGGCGGCAATCTGTTGAGCTTTGCGCTCAGCGCCGTGTCGCAGGGCATCTCGGCCTACTTCGGCTATCAGGACAGCAAGGCCAAACTGAGAGAGGGGCTTGATGAGAGTCTGTGGCAGCTTAATGACCAACAGATCAGAGAGTTCAACACGCTGCAGAAAAGCCTGCTGAACGCCAGCTGGTCCATTCTGCGCCAATACCGCCTGCCCGACAAATACCGCATCACCCAAAGGGATCTCGAGCTGCTTGACGACACGATAAATCAATACAAGGAGAGCGACGCCGTAGAAAAGTTCGCGGCGCTGGAGGACATTTTCTTCGCCTATCCGCCCTTCTGGTTCTATTACGGCGAGGCGGCTTACAAACGGGGCGACAAAGACCTGGCGCGCCGCTGCTTTGGCGAGTTCGACAAGGCGTGGCGCCATGTGCTGCGCTCCGATCCCTTCAAGGTGCAGGTGGTAAAATACCAGATTCTGCTCGAGGAACGCCCGACCCGCGAGAAGATCCGGCCCCTGCTGAAAGCGCTTAAGGAGAACTCCTATCCCACGGAATGGCAGGACAACCTGTTCTACGGCGTCGTCTCATATTACTTCGGCGACAAAAAGGACGGGATGAAAGCGGTGAAAAACAATCTCCTCTTCCATACTGAAAGCGACATCAGCCAGAGAATATACGACTCCATGGCTCAGGACAAAATGGACGAGGCGGCCCTTCCCGGCGAACTTGAAAAATGGAGTTCCGAAAACCAGTCTGACCGTAGCGGCCCGGCCGCGCCCCCTTCCCAAAACTACGACCGCCCGCGCGAGACGAAAAATTACGACCGGCCGCAGTAAATCAAGAGGCTGTCGGCTTCGCGAATCGACGGTTTCTCCGACATGGGGCCTAATCCCCGCGGATCGATGAATCCGACCATATCAAAAAGCCACGCTGAAACGTTTTTGACCGTTTCAGCGTGGCTTTTTCCGTAATTACCCTCTGTCTGTCGCTATTTCTTTTTCGCGCTTTTCTTTTTGGCGGCGGTTTTCTTGTTGCCGAAGAGTTTGTCGAACAGGCCTTCCTTTTCGCCGGTAGCGACGTCCATTTCCTCGGCGAGCTGTTTTACCAGCTCGGCGGCGCGCTCGGAGAGAACGCTGCCTTTGGGGACGTCGACGGTGACGTGCAGGTACAGGTCGCCGCGGCTGGAGCCGCGCAGGCGGGGCATGCCCTTGCCTTTGACGCGGATGGTCTGGCCGGGGGCGGTCCCCTCGGGGATGTCGAAGGGAACGTCGCCGTCGATCAGGGTGCCGACGGTCGACGGGCCGCCCATGACGGCGAGCGGGAAGGGGATGGAGACGGTGCGGTGCAGGTCGTTGCCGTCGCGCTGGAACAGCGGATGGTCCTTGACCTGCATGACGATGTACAGGTCGCCGGGAGGGCCGCCGTTGGCGCCCAGTTCGCCGGCGCCGGGAACGCGCAGGCGCGTGCCGGTGTCGACGCCGGGCTGGATCTTGATCTCCTGCTCGCGGCGGCGGTGGATGCGGCCTTCGCCGCCGCACTCGGTGCAGGCTTTTTCCACCACGGTGCCGCGGCCGCCGCAGGTGGGGCAGGTGCTGACGCTGAGCGTGTCGCCGAAGAGGGTGCGCACGCGGGTACGGACCTCGCCGGCGCCGTGACAGGTGGGACATTCCCGCGGTTCATGCCCCGGCTCGGAGCCGCTGCCGTGACAATGGTCGCAAGGTTCCCAGCGGGGAATGGCGACTTTCTTCGCCACGCCGGTCGCCGCCTCTTCGAGGGTGATGGAAAGGACCATCTGCAGGTCGCTGCCGCGGGCAGGGGCGTTGGGGCGCGAACGGGGACCGCCGAAGCCGCCGAACATGCTGCCGAAAAGGTCGCCGAAGATGTCCTCGGGGCCGGCGCCGGCAAAGGGATTGCCGGCGTCGTCGGCGGTGCCGAAGCGGTCGTAACGCTGTCGTTTTTCCTGATTGCCGAGGACGGAAAAAGCCTCGTTGATCTCCTTGTATTTCTGTTCCGCTTCGGGATCGTCAGGATGAGTGTCGGGGTGGCAGTCGCGGACTTTCAGGCGAAAGGCGCGCTTGATCTCGTCCGCCGTCGCGTCGTGGGCGACGCCAAGAACTTCGTAGTAGTCCCGATGCGTTCCAGCCATTGCCTACGCCCGATTATTCGCTGAATTCAGCGTCGACCGTGTCGCCGTCTTTCTTGGTGTCGTTGTTGCCGCCGGCTTCGTTTTTATCCGCGCCGCCGGGATTCTGCTGGGCGTTCTGCTGATAGAGGCGTACGCCGATGGGCTGCATGGCGGTGTTCAGCGCCTCGACGGCTTTCTTGATGGCTTCGGGATCGGTGCCGTCCTTGGCCTTTTTCAGCTCGTCGATCTTGGCGTTGACGGCCCCCTTCTCCTCGGGCGTGACTTTGTCGCCGAGGTCCTTGAGGGTCTTTTCGGACTGGTAGATGATCGAATCGGCCATGTTCTTGGCTTCGATCAGCTCTTTCTTCTTGGTGTCTTCGGCTTCGTGCGCCTCGGCTTCGGCTTTCATCTTCTCGATCTGGTCCTTGGTGAGGCTGGAAGACTGGATGGTGATCTTCTGCTCCTTGCCGGTGCCCTTGTCCTTTGCGGAGACGTTGAGGATGCCGTTGACGTCGATGTTGAAGGTCACTTCGATCTGCGGGATGCCGCGGGGCGCGGGGGCGATGCCGTCGAGCGAGAAGGTGCCGAGCAGCACGTTGTCGGCGGCCATGGAACGCTCGCCCTGAAGGACTTTGATCTCGACGGAGGGCTGATTGTCGGCTGCGGTCGAGAAGACCTGGCTCTTGGACACGGGGATGGCCGTGTTGCGCTCGATGATGCGGGTGCACACGCCGCCGAGGGTCTCGATGCCCAGCGACAGGGGCGCGACGTCGACGAGGACGATGTTCTTGTCGGTGTCGCCGCTCATGATCGCGCCCTGGATGGCCGCGCCGGAAGCGACGCATTCGTCGGGGTTGATGCCCTTGGTGGGTTCCTTGCCGAGCAGCTCTTTGACCTTGGCCTGCACGGCGGGCATACGGGACGAGCCGCCGACGAGCAGGATCTTGTCGATCTGCGAGGCGTTCAGGCCGGAGTCGGAAAGGGCGTTCTTGACGGGAGCGACGACGCGCTGAAGAAGGTCGGCGGCGAGGTCCTCGAATTTGGCGCGGCTGAGTTTCATCTCCAGGTGCTTGGGGCCGGTGGCGTCGGCGGTGATGAACGGCAGCGAGATCGTGGTCTCCATCATCGACGACAGTTCGATCTTGGCTTTTTCGGCGGCCTCGCGCAAGCGCTGCATGGCCATTTTGTCGGCGGACAGGTCGATGCCCTGATCTTTCTTGAACTCGGCGACCATCCACTGCACGATCTTCATGTCCCAGTCGTCGCCGCCCAGATGGTTGTCGCCGCGCGTGGCGAGCACTTCGAACACGCCGTCGCCGACGTCGAGCAGCGAGACGTCGAAGGTGCCGCCGCCGAGATCGAAGACGAGGATCTTGTGGTCGCCGCTCTTGTTCTCGCCGTAAGCCAGCGCCGCGGCCGTGGGTTCGTTGATGATGCGCAGCACGTCCAGCCCGGCGATGGCGCCGGCGTCCTTGGTGGCCTGGCGCTGGGCGTCGGTGAAGTACGCGGGCACGGTGATGACGGCCTTCTTCACTTCGGTGCCGAGGTAATCCTCGGCGTCGTGCTTCATCTTCTGCAGGATCATGGCGCTGATCTCCTGGGGCGTGTACTTCTTGCCCTCGATGGTGACGGTGTAATCGCTGCCCATGTGGCGCTTGATGGACATAATGGTGTTGTCGGCGTTGACGATCGCCTGACGTTTGGCAAGCTGCCCGACGAGGCGCTCGCCTTCCTTGGTGAACGCCACGACGGAGGGCGTGATGCGCGCGCCTTCGCTGTTGGGGATGATCGTGACGTTCTCGCCTTCCATCACGGCGATGCAGCTGTTGGTGGTGCCAAGATCGATACCTACGACTTTGCTCATAATGAATCACCTCATGAAAAATTTTGTTCCGTTTTTATATATCGCTGCGGTCTTTCCCGCTTATTACCCTGTTACTGCGGTTCCCCGTTCCCTTCCGGCTCGTTTTCGGCGTAACGGCCGACCATGACCAGCGCCGGACGGATGACCTTCTCGGCCATCTGAAAGCCCTTGCGCACGACCGTGTGGACGAGCCCGTCCTGAGATCTGTCGCTTACGGGGACCATGCCCATGGCGTCGTGCTCCGCGGGGGAAAACGGTTTGCCCGCGGGATCCAGCTCCGTCACGCCAAGATCTTTGAGCGCGTCGGCGAACTGCTGCCGGACCATGCGCACGCCTTCTTTGATCGAGGCGGGATCGGCCTCGGCCGAATCGAGGGCGCGTTCGAGGTTGTCGAACACGGGCAGCATGGCGAGAATGGCGCGCTCGCTGCCGTAGGCCTTGAGCCGCTTCATCTCGCGTTCGGCCCAGTTGCGGTAGTTGATGCCGTCGGCCTGCGCGCGGGCGGCGAGTTCGCGCATCTGTTGATACTGCGCCGTCAGCTCGTCGATTTTCCGCTGCGTCTCGTCCGCGGGCGTTTCCGCCTCGGGCGCGCTCTGGTTCTCGGGGCGCTCTTCCGCTGCGGGGTTCTCCGCCGTCGTTTTTTTCAAATCGTCTTCCATATCATGGCTCCTCCTTCTCGGTCACGGGACGGTTCAGTCCGTTCAGGACGGCCTCCAGCACCGCGATCGAGTTCTCGTAATTCATGCGCAGCGGTCCCACCAACCCCACCACGGCCCTGCGCCCGCCGCCGGTGGCGGTGGACATCATGACCGAACAGTTCTGCATGGCAGGGCGCTCGTTCTCGTCGCCGATGGTCACTTTCAGCCCCTCGGAAGCGGCGTAATCGGAAATGAAGTCTTCCAGATCCTCGCGCGTGTCCATCAGCGAAGAGATGGCCTGGATGCGGCCGCGCCGCTCGTCGGACGCCTCTCCGCCGTCGGAGATGAAAACTTCGCGCATGCCGCCGGTGGAAAGGGTCAGGCCGTCGCCGCTCATCATCTCGTCGATGGCGATAAAGATATCTTCGACGTCCTGCCAGCGTTCGGCCATCGCTCTCGAAAGATACTCGAGCAGCTCGCCGCGCGCGCTGTTCCACGGCACTCCGCCCGCGGCGTGATCGATCACCGCGGCCAACTGCTCCAGCTGCTCCTGCGTCACGTCGGGGGAAACGCGCACGCGGCCGTGATGCACCGCGCCGTTTTCCACCACCAGCAGGATCAGCAGGATCTCCGGCGCCAGCCGGATGAAATCGGCCTTGCGCAGCTTCAGCCCCTCGAGCGCGGAAACGGCGGCGACGCTGAAACAGCGCGTGAAGCGTCCCAAAAAGCGGGCCGCTTCGGCCAGACGCTCGTCCAGACTCTGCAGCTGATCCGCGACCTGATGCACCCAACGGCTGATTTCCGGCGGGGGCGACGAGGGCCGGTGCAGGATCGAATTGACGTAGACCCGGTAGGCCATGGAAGTGGGAAGGCGTCCCGCCGACGAGTGGGGCTGAGTGAAATAGCCCATCTCCTCGAGATCGGACATTTCGTTGCGGATCGTCGCCGCGCTGTGGCTCTTGAGGAACTTGCGCGAAATCGTGCGCGATCCCACCGGTTCGCCGGTCTTGATGTACTCGTACACCACGGCGAAAACTATCTCGAGCTGCCGTTCTGTAAGCACGGCCTCGCACCTCCTTCCATGTTATTAGCACTCAATTAAAAGGAGTGCTAACGCATCTATTACGCATGAGAGAATAGCAGGAAGTCAGCCGAATGTCAATACAGGTCAGGGGAAAGTTTTACTTTGTCACTCTCTTTCTCAATGAAACGACTTCATCGAAGACGCCGCGCTTCGAAGCGGAACAAGTCGTGACTCATACTACTTCTCAATTAAATAGTATAAGGGCGGCCCAATGAAAGCCCCCCCGCTTTTCGCACGGCGAAAAAAAATCCGCGAACCGACGGAAAACGGTTCGCGGGATTCTCTTCGTCTGCCCGATGAAAAACTAAAAGTTCTCGGCGATGTACTTGTAGGCGGACATGCCGGCTTCGGCGCCGTCGGCGGCGGCGGTGATGACCTGGCGCAGGGGCGTGTCGCGCACGTCGCCGGCGACGAGGATGCCGGGGACGCTGGTTTCCATGTTGCTGTTGGCCACGACCCAGCCGCCCTTTTCGGTGCACTTGACGAGATCCTTGACGAGCTCGTTGTTGGGCTCGGTGCCGACGAACATGAACACGAACTCGACGGGCAGGTCGCTGATCTCGCCGGTCTTGACGTTCTTGAGCACGACCTTCTGCACGAAGTCGCCGTCGCCCTCGATCGACTCGACGACCGAGCTGTAGACGGGCTGGACTTTGGGATTCTTGAGCATGCGCTCGACGGCCATCTCGTCGGCGCGGAACTGGTCGCGGCGATGGATGATGTAGACTTTATTGGCGAACTGAGTCAGGTAGCAGCCCTCTTCGACGGCGGTGTTGCCGCCACCGACCACGGCCACGTCGACGCCTTCGGTGAAGGCGGCGTCGCAGGTCGCGCAGTAGCTCACGCCCTTGCCAGTGTATTCGGCTTCGCCGGGGCAGCCCAGCTTGCGGAACTCGGCGCCGGTCGCCACGATGACGACCTTGGCCTTGTAATCGCCCTTGCTGGTGCTAACGACCTTGAACTTGCCGTCTTCCTTGATGCTGTTGACGGTGCAGTCGATCATCTCGGCGTTGAAAGCCTTGGCGTGCTCGACGAACATCTTGCCGATCTCGGGGCCGCTGCTGTGCTTGATGGCGGGATAGTTCTCGATCTCCTCGGTGCGGTTGATCGCGCCGCCCCAGTTGCCCCGCTCCAGCACGACCGTTTTCAGTCCGGCACGCCGGCAGTAAACGGCCGCAGCCATTCCGGCAGGGCCTCCGCCAATGATGACAACATCTCTTTCTTCCATCTAAAATCTTCCTCTCTGCACGGAGATTTTCCGCTGACGTCAGCGGGTGTAAACAAGAAACATATTCGAGATTATATCAAAGTCAAGAAACGTTTCATTGCGGCAAAACATCGGCAAAACGCCACCCGATCACTCTATCACAACCGGCAATATCGCGCAAGAGAACCGTTTCACGAAAAGCTTTCGGCGCGAGCGCGCGCAGCGCTGCCGTCTGCGCGCCGCCGCCGTACTCGACGCAGAAGAAGCCGCCCGGGCGCAGCACGCGCCCGCAGAGCTCAAAAAGCCAGCGGTACGGCTCCAGGCCGTCGGGACCGCCGTCAAGGGCCAGCCGCGGCTCGTAACGCGAGACTTCGGGCATCAAACGCTCGATTTCGCCGGAAGGGACGTAGGGGGGATTGGACACCACGAGCGAGACTTCGCAACCGGGAATGTCTTCGGGCGCCTCGCTGGCGATCAGGCGGGCGCGAGGAGAGAAGCCGAACTTTTCCAGATTGCGTCGCGCGCAGTTCAGGCTGGCGGGATTCTTTTCCACCATCAGCGCCCGCGCGTTCGGAAAGCGGTTCAGCAGCGCCAGCGCCACGCAGCCGGTGCCTGTGCCCCAGTCGAGGAACGCGCCGCCGTCGAAATTTGCCGCCGCGCATTCCACCAGCAGCTCCGTTTCGGGGCGCGGCACGAGGCAGCCCGCCTCGACGAGCAGCGAAAGGCCGTCGAAATCGCAGCAGCCCAAAATGTATTGCAGCGGCTCGCGCGCCTTGCGCCGGTCGCAGGCCGACAGCGCCGCTTCCGCCACGGCGGCGGGCGCGGCGTCGGACAGATGAGCGTGGACCCAGGCGCGCCCTTTGCCGGCATAATGAGCGAGGATCAGGTCGGCTTCGAGAAGCGGCGAATCGAGTTCCTTCAGCTCGGCGGCCAAAAGCGCGCGCAGTTCGCCCAGCGTGCCGGGCTTATACGCCATCGAGCGCTTCGAGCTTGGCGGCCTGCTCGGCCATGACGAGGGCCTTGATCATCTCGTAGAGGTCGCCGTCCATCATGTATTCGAGCTTGTAAAGCGTCAGGCCGATGCGGTGATCGGTGACGCGGTTCTGCGGATAGTTGTAGGTGCGGATGCGCTCGGAACGGTCGCCGGAGCCGATCATGCCCTTGCGCTCGGCCGATTCGGCGCTGCGCTGCTTCTCCACTTCGGCGTCGTAGAGGCGGGTCTTGAGCACCTGTAGAGCCTTGGCGCGGTTTTTGATCTGCGAGCGCTCGTCCTGGCAGGTGACGACCAGCCCGGTGGGCAGATGCGTGATGCGCACGGCCGAGTCGGTCATGTTGACGTGCTGGCCGCCGGCGCCGCTGGAGCGGTAGGTGTCGATCTTCAGGTCTTCGGGACGGATCTCGATGTCGATGTCGTCGGCGACGGGCATGACGACGACGGTCGCCGCCGAGGTGTGGATGCGTCCGCCCGCTTCGGTGGCGGGGACGCGCTGCACGCGGTGCACGCCGCTCTCGTACTTGAGCTGGCTGTACACGCCGTGGCCGTGGATCTGCAGCACGATCTCCTTGTAGCCGCCGACTTCGGTCTCGTTCTCGTCGACGATCTCGAGCTTCCAGCCCTCGCGCTCGGCATAGCGCGAGTACATGCGGAACAGGTCGGCGGCGAACAGGCTGGCTTCGTCGCCGCCGGTGCCGGCGCGGATCTCCATGATGACGTCTTTCTCGTCGTTGGGATCCTTGGGCAGCAGGGCGACGCGCAGCTGCTCCTCGATCTCGGCGAGCAGAGGCTCCTTTTCTTCCAGCTCCATCTTGGCCAGCTCGGCCAGCTCGCGGTCGCCGCCGCCGGCCAGTTCTCTGGCCTCGGCGATCTCATCCCGGACCCGACGGTAGCGGCGATAATCGCCGACGACTTCTTCCAGTTCGGCGTGCTTCTTGCCGAGGTTCTGCATCTCCTTGAGATCAGAGACGACGGCGGGATCGGCCATCTTCCTTTCAAGTTCGACGTAAAGCGCTTCCAGTTCGCGCAGTTTCGGTTCCAGGTTCATTCAGACGGCCTCCGTGCGGTCAGAATCGAATTTCAGATCGAGAGCTTCTTCGAGGGAGCGGATGCCCACTTCCACCTGATCGGCCCCCGGCTCTCTCGTGGTCAGATACTGGAGCGACATGGCCGGCGCCATGACGCAGCGCCCGGCGCGCCCCAGCCGCGACATGGCGCGGATGAACTCGTAGGACACGCCGACGACCACGGGGATCAGGCAGACGCGCGAGCCGACGCGCCAGACGATGCCGCCGGGGCCCGCCAGGGAAAAGACGACGATGCTGACGATCACGACGATGAGCAGAAACGACGTGCCGCAGCGGGGGTGCAGGCGCGAGCAGCGGCTCACGGACTCCACCGTCATGGGGCGGCAGGACTCGTAGGCGTTGATAGTCTTGTGTTCGGCGCCGTGGTAAGCGAGCACGCGGGCCATGTCCTTCCACAGGCCGATCATGCCCAGATAGGCGACGAACACTCCTCCGCGCACGCAGCCTTCGATCAGGTGGCCGCTCCAGGCCGACAATCCGGCGGCGCGGCGGATCCAGTCGGCGGCGTAAACCGGCAGCACGATGAAGAGCCCAATCACCATAATCGCCGCTACGAGTCCCGTCAGAAACACGTCGCGGGGCGTCATCTCGTCGTCCTCGCCGAGGGAGAGGCTGGCGGACTTGGACAAGGCCCTGAAGCCTTCGCGCAGCATCTCGATCATGTTGAGAAAACCGCGGACGACGAGGATCTTGCCCCAGCCGGTCTTGCTCCAGTTTTTGGCGGGCCAGTGCTCGGTGACGATCTCGCCGTCGGCGCGACGCACCGCCAATCCCCAGCGAGTGTAGCCCTTCATGAGCACGCCTTCGATGACGGCTTGCCCGCCCACGGGCATGGGAGCGGGACGTCCGTCCTCCGTTTCCGCGGCAAGGGCCGCCAGCGAGGCGGTCAGCGCCGCGGAAAATTTTTTCGCCGCAGAAAAGGTCACTTTGGCGAGACTCCTTCGAAAACGCCGGCCAGCCACGGTTCCTTCTCCACCAGCAGTTCGGCCATGCGGCGCACCATCTCGCGCACTTCCCACTGCGCGCCGGAGACGAGCACGCGCTTTTCGTAGATGTCGAGCAGCGAACGCAGGTTCAGCGTGGTGACGAAGTTCGTGCAGATGCCGCCGGGCAGCGCGAAGCGCGCGTCTTCCATGGGCGCGCCGGCGGCGACCAGTTCGTCGTAGCCCTTCTGAGCGGCGGCCATGGCGGCCTGGTAAACGGACAGTCTCGCCGGATCGGCGGCGATCGTGGGCGGCGTGACGAACTCGAACGTCTGCCCGCGCTTCTCCGTGCCTTCGGAGACGTAACGCTGACTCTGCACCGACAGGGAAACGCCGATGCGGTGGCGGCTGTACTGCGCCAGCAGCGTGCGCGACACGCCCGCCACGGCGTAGGTCACGGAGCAGTGCTCCAGCGTGCTGAGATGGCGGGCTTTCAGCAGAAAGTTCACCAGCTTGAGCATTTTGCCCTCGCTCTCGTCGAGTTCGAAAAGCTCCTGCGGCGCCATGGTGCTGTGGCAGGTGCGTCCGGCCGTCCAGATCGTGCGCAGGAAATCGGGCGTCTTGTTGATAATTTTGATCTCCATCGTTCAAAACCTCCTTTGAACGCCGGGCACGAAACGGATGCTCGAACGCCCGGCATATTTATGCGGCAACGCCCCGGCGGGGCGCAAAACGCAGTTGAAAAAAAAACGGGGCGCAGGCCCCGTCTTTTTAGTCCGAACTCTCTTCTCTCTGGCCGTAGTTCATGCCGGCGTACTTTCTGTTGAACTTCTCGAGGCGGCCGGCTTCGGAAACGACGCGGCTCTTCTTGCCCGTGAAGAAGGGATGACAGGCCGAACACACACCGACCTTGATCTCCGGGACCGTGGCGCGGGTCACGAAATGGTTGCCGCAGGCGCAGGTCACCTGGCATTCAACGTAATTGGGATGGATGTCCTTTTTCATACTTTGTGCACCTCCTAGCGTACAAAGATCTTCCATTTACATTGGTAGAATTTAACACAACTTGAGCTTTCGCGCAAGAGTTGAAAAGTCTCCTGTCGTTGTTCAGTGATAAAGTCACCCATAACTGTTCCAAGAAAATGTCACTCTGAGATAATACCGTTCATGAAACAGGAGCGAATGACATTGTCACAAAA
>NZ_RAWT01000093.1:0-2034 GCF_003612005.1 Pyramidobacter sp. CG50-2 | reverse complement strand
TTGGGCGTGAAAGTGGACGGCTTCGACAGCCGCCTGAGCGCTCTTGAAAAGGGCGTGGGCGGATGGAAGATCAGCGGACAGATGCGCTTCGACTACAATGCTTGGGATAAGGATGAGGACACAAAAGGCAAAAAGACTGACGGATTCGAGTTCAACCGCGCCCGTCTGTTCCTGCACAAAGATCTGACCGACGGCATCACGTTTGACGCCCGCTGGCACAAGGACACGTTCGACCGCTGGTGGCTTACTGCCCGCGATTTCATGGGCATGGAAGGCCTGACGCTCAAGGGCGGTCAGTTCGAGCTGAACTGGGAAGACGATAACGGCTGGGGCGCGGACAACAGCACGTTCTTCATGGATGACCATTATCGTGGCTTCGATCTGAAGTACAGCCGCGGCATGTTCACCGTCGAGGGTTTTGCTGCTTCCCATAAGGGCGATAATGTCTATACTGCTAACGACAGCAACGAGTACTACGGCGCCCGCCTGAAGTTCGACTTCAGCGAGAAGTTCTGGTTGAGCGTCAATGGTCTGTGGCAGAATGTCGATGACTCCAACTACAAGGCTTACTGGGCTGACCTCGGTTTCAAGTTCATGGAAGGCCTTGAACTGCGCGGTGCTTACTACATGGAAGACATCGCGGCTGACAGTGTGCTTGTTGCTGGCGTCGACGATCCCAAGGCCTGGAGGGCGGCTCTTGTCGTCGATCAGGACGTGCTCAAGTTCACCTCTCTGTGGGTCGAGTATGCCAAGATCGATCAGGGCTTTATCCTTGAAAATAGCCCTTGGAGCTTCAGCGACATCGTCTGGCCCGATCATACGAGCTTCAAGAGCGCTCAGGACACCGACGTTCTCTTTGTCAAAGCCAAACAGAAATGGAACGACAAGTGGAGCACGGTCGAGCGTTACGTCAAGTACGATATGGATACGGTTGGCGATGCCAAAGAGTGGAGCGTTGCCATCGGTTACCAGTACACCCCCAATCTGTACTTCGAACTGGCTTACGCCGACATGGATGGTCGTTGGAACGATCCTAACTACGACAACAACCAGATCCGCTTCCGCACCTACCTCACCTTCTAGTCGAATCTCCGCAAACGCAAAAAGCGGGGCTGCCTCGGCAGCTCCGCTTTTCCTATGCCGGGACGGCGTCGAATTCGGCGCCGTCCCGGCCTGATGCCCGACAATAAATCCGCGCCATTCCGGGGCAGCGCTGCCCCGGAACGGCGCGGATTTATTGTCAGGCATAGTGCGTGCGGCAGGAGATGACGACGATATGATCGTTTTCGACGCGGTAGACGAGCCGGTGCTCGGCGGTGATGCGGCGGCTCCAGTACCTTTGCAGGTCGTATTTCAGCGGTTCCGGTTTGCCGATGCCTTCGTAGGGGTTGCGATCGATGTCTTTCAGCAACTGATTGATGCGCCCGACAATCTTTCGGTCGCGGCTTTGCCACCAGAGATAATCGCCCCACGCTTCATCTGTCCATGTCTTCTGCATGCTCAGTCGACTTCGATCAATTCGTGGGGGGTGAGGCGTCCCGCTTCGGCCTGGGCAACGCTGCGGCGCAGGTGCGCCATGTTGGCCGGGGCGTAAAAGGGATCTCTTTCGATCTCGAAGGGGATGCGGTTTTCTCTGAGCATGGCCTTGAAAAAGAGGTTGACGGCGGTGGACGGATTCATGCCGACGTCGGCGCAGAACGCCTCGACTTGCTTTTTGGTGTCCTCGTCGACGCGCACGGACATTGTGGCGAGTGCCATACAGATCACTCCTTTCGAGAAAATTATAACACTTTTTGACCGCAGTGCAATACTACGTAATGCTGTGTATTAGAAATAGGCGTCATTCGAACAGAACATTTTACCGCATCTTTCATGCCGGCTTTCAGTGAGGACGTTGAATTGAAAGTCGGCATGAAAGATGTCCGGAGCATATAGTGTTTCCTTTTTTGTACGTCTCTTGTAGTGTCTTTGACGTGCGGCGTCAACGAATATCCCGACCGGCCGATGAACTGTGTTTCGCGCCATGTCGTTTTT
>NZ_RAWT01000105.1:0-900 GCF_003612005.1 Pyramidobacter sp. CG50-2 | reverse complement strand
AGATCACATCGGAACAGCAGGCGGAAATCGAAGCAGCGCGGAAAAAGAATCGCAACAAGAAGATCGAAGCCAAACTGAGAATCCTCAGCTTGCGCGCCGAAGGGAAAACCCTGAAAGAAATCAGCGAAATCACGGAATACCACTTCACGAACGTCAGCAAGATCATCTCGCAGTTTATCCATCGCGGTCTCTCGTATGTGCTGCAATGCCATTACCTCGGCAACCATCGGAACATGACCTATGAGCAGGAAGAAGCCGTACTTGCTCCTTACCTGGAGAAAGCCGGGAAAGGAGAAATCGTTTCGGTGGCGGAAATAGCCCAAGCCTATCAGACCGCGGTGGGACATACTATCAGTCCGACTCAGATTTACGCGGTCCTGAAACGTCATGGCTGGAGAAAAGTCATGCCGCGCAGCCGTCACCCCAGGAAAGCGAACGAGGAGGCCATCGAGGCCTCAAAAAAATTAACGCTCAAGTTCAGGAATTAAAAGAGTTATCCACAACAGGGAACGTCAGACTGATGTTTCAGGACGAAGCCGGCTTCGGCAGAATCAACACGCCCAAATACTGCTGGTGCAGGAAAGGCATTCGACCGAACGTTCCCTGCCTTCACATCCGCGAATACCGCTATGCTTACGGTGCCGTAGAGCCGCTTACGGGAGAAAGCCTCTTTCTGATCATGCCCAACTGCGACAGCGATTGCATGAACGTTTTCCTGCGGGAACTTTCACACCGATTTCCGGAAGACCATATTCTGCTCTGCTGTGACGGAGCTGCCTGGCACAAGTCCAAAGCGCTTCAGGTTCCTGCCAACATCACCCTGTTCCATATTCCCCCCTATACCCCCGAGATGAACCCCATTGAGCAGATCTGGAGAGAGCTGCGCTGTCAGGGCTTTCG
>NZ_RAWT01000016.1:0-44807 GCF_003612005.1 Pyramidobacter sp. CG50-2 | reverse complement strand
TGTACGTTCGCGTAGACGTTGTTATGGCGGCACGATGGGGAGTTCTTTCGAGGTGTCTTGCTGTGATGAGAGTGTGAGGGGGTGACTTTTTTAATGAGCAGTTATGGTGACATTTTTATTGGCTATTGACATAAGAACGGGATTTCTTGCGTTGTGTTCAATGACAAATCCGCCGCCCCGCCTTCCAAAAATCTTGTACTCCTTCTTGATTGAAACGCTGGGCAGGGAGAGCGCCTCGAGGGAGATCCGCACCACGAACTGCGCCGCAGGCGAGATCGTCCTGAGCGCCAGAGCGCCCTCGGGGGGCCAGCGGGCCATGTTAAGTTTTTTTATCAAGAGTTTAGAATCAACCGGTGCGAATACAAAGGGGCTCGCGAAATCCATCCGGAATTTTCGCAAGCCCCTTACTTCATAAATTCTATTTCATCACGAAAAATCAGCCCTTGCGAGGCACATGGCGCGTGACGGCGACGCGGCAAGGGACTCCGGCCGGATGATCGGCCACGATGTCGCCCGCCCGGACCGGCGCATGGAGCACGATTCCTTTCAGGCTTTCGCGCACGGCCATGATGTCCTTCAACGGGACGGCATCAAGCGTGCGCACGCTCGCCACGGGCAGCGTGCCGCCCTCCACCAGCACGTTCGTGGCAATGGTACGGCGCGGGTCCTCCACTTCCTGCTTCGCCCATCTGGCGCCGCGCGGACACAGATTGCCCGTCACCGAAACAAGCTTCGCTTTTTCGCCGTCGCTCGTCTCGACTTGCAGAGGACAGCCATTGGGACAGACGATACAAGTATATTCGCGGCGTTCGCTCACTGCACCGACACCTCCAAACTGCAGCAGCCCTTCAGATCAGCGGCCCTGACTCCGAGATGTTCCATCACGGCCGGATGAAGGCGCACCCGTTTTTCGCGCAGGATCTCACGGCCATCGGCGCTCACGACGAGACAGCGGTCACGGCCGGGAGAGACGAGACGGAACGCAATGGACACGTCTTTTTCGCCGCTGATCCGCGAAGGCGTAGTGTAACGCACGCCGGCGCCGGGACGAACGACGATGCTCTCTCTGCAAGGAGATCGTCCGAGAGCATAAGCCGCCGCGCGCGCCCCCGCTTCGGCCGCCTCCAGAGAGACCCAATCCACCAGATCGTGCACGTGCAGCACGTTGCCGCACGAGAAAATGCCGGGAACGCTGGTCATAAAGTCGTCATCCACCGCCGCACCGCCGGTCGCAGGATTCATTTCGATGCCGGCCATGCGCGTCAGTTCGTTTTCGGGGATCAGCCCGACGGACAGCAACAGAGTATCGCACTCGAAAATCCGCTCCGTACCGGGGATGGGGCGGCGTTTTTCGTCCACCCGCGACACCTGCACGGCTTCGAGGCGGTCGTCGCCGACAATATCGGTCACGGTCGTGCTCAGATAAAGGGGAATGCCGTAATCGTTCAGACATTGCTGGATGTTGCGCGGCAGGCCGCTTGAGTAGGGCAGCAGTTCGAAAACCGCCTCGACGCCGGCTCCCTCCAAGGTCATGCGGCGTGCCATGATCAGGCCGATATCGCCGGAGCCGAGGATGCAGATCTTTTTGCCGGGCATCAGGTTTTCGAGATTGACAAGATTCTGCGCGGCCCCGGCCGTGTAAATGCCCGCCGGGCGCGTGCCGGGGATCGACAGAGCGCCGCGCGGGCGCTCGCGGCACCCCATGGCCAGCACGACGGCGTCCGCTCTGAGTCGGACCATCTCGCCGCGACGGCTGACGAGCAGCTCGCGCTCCTTCGAAAGTTCCAATACCATCGACTCGGTCATGGCCTCGAGCCCCAATTCGCCGAAGCGGTCGATGTCGCGCTGGGCGTACTCGGGACCGGTCATGGCCTCGCCGAAACGATGCAGGCCGAAACCGTCATGGATACACTGATTGAGAATACCGCCCAAGAGCCGGTCGCGCTCGACCAGTACCACGTCGCGGCAACCGGCCTCGCAGGCCGAGATGGCCGCCGCCAGGCCGGCGGGACCGCCGCCGATCACGGCGACGCCGCAGTGTCTTTCCCCGATCACCGGTCTTCACCCCCGCCGAGCGCACAGCCTGAAAACATGGCGGACGCAGCGCTGTGATCCACAAAGTCCTCCCACTCCCAATCGAACTCCTCGCGCAGCAGGCGGACGATACGGGGAAAACAGAAGCCGCCCTGGCATCGCCCCATGGAGACGCGGGAACGGTACTTGAGGCTGACGAAGGCTCGCGCGCCCAGCGGATTGTCGAGCGCGTCCAGCACTTCGCGTTTGCTGACGCCCTCGCAGCGACAGATCATTTCGCCGTAATCCGGATCCGCAGCGATCATGTCGGCGCGTTCCTCGGGACTGCGCTCGCTGAACGACAGAGCGTTGCCAGGACGTGCGCCATTGAAATCCGGGGTGCGCCGCAGTTCCAGATGATTTCCCACAAAACCGAGCACCATCTCCGCGATCGCAGGAGAACTGGTCAGCCCCGGGCTCTCGATGCCGAGCACGTTGATGAAGCCTTTCACGTCAGGGCGGTCCTCGATCACGAAATCGGCGTTGCCGCCGACTTCCGGCGGCGCCCGCTTGGCGCGCAGGCCGGCGAACGTACGGATATAATCGGACACGTGGATGTCGGGCAACAGCTTGAGCCCTTCGTCACGCAGCGACGCCATGACCGGCGCTTCGTTTCCGGTCCAGCGAGGCGAATCCTGATAATCGGCGCTCGGCCCGATAAGGATATTGCCGTCCACCGTCGGCGTCAGGTGAATGCCCAGGCCGGGATTTTTCGGATTCGGCGTGGGGTAGATCAGCGTGCGCAACGAACCGCCGAGGCGCTTGTCGAGCACATAGTATTCGCCGCGGCAGGGATAAATGCGATAATCCCCGATGCCCACCATCTCGCAGATTTTCGCCGCAAAAAGTCCCGCCGCATTCACCAGCACTCGGCAGGTGAGCATGTCGCCGCGATCGTTTCTCACTTCAAAGCCGCGCCCCTGCGGCAGCACGTTCACGTTCGCCACCGGCCAATCGAGACGGATGTCGACGCCGTTGGCCTTGGCGTTTTCGGCGAGGGCGATCGTCAGGCCGTAAGGCGAGATGATCGCGCTGGTCGGCGACCACAGCGCCGCGATCCCCTGTACGTCGGGCTGGATCTGACGCATGCGCGCCGGACCGATGATCTCCAGGCCCGGCACGCCGTTGGCCTGCCCCTGAGCGTGAAGACGTTCGATGCCGGGCAGATCGTCTCTGTCAAGGGCGACTGTCAGCTTGCCGATGCGCCGGATTTTCACCTTCAAGTCGCGGCACAGATCGTCCATCATGGCGTTGCCGCGCACGGCCAGTTCAGCGCGGAGCGTGCCCGGCTTGTAGTTGATGCCCGAGTGGAGCACGCCGCTGTTGCGGCAGCTTGTGCCGAGCGACACGTCAAGCTCGCGTTCGACGAGACAGGCGCCGATGCGATACTGCGCCAGCCCCCGCGCCACGGCGCACCCCACCACGCCGCCTCCGACGACGACCACGTCATAGTCTGTCTTCAATTGCCATCCCCCCAAAGATTGTCGCGCTGTTTCTTCATCAAAAATTCGAACACAAGGGCGCCGCGCCGAACAAAAGCTGACGGCTTATTGCAGCGCGGAACGACGTTTTTTCGGCCTCCTGTCCCAGAATCTCATGGGCTGCAAAAAGCCGATCCCGTCGCCGCGGACGGAATCGGCCCATACTTTCAGCGTTAGAATGGCGCGGTCCCCGCCAGATCGAGCACGGCGCTGACGCAGCGGCGCATTTCCACGGAGTCGGAGCCGCCGAAGCGGACGCGGCGGCCGTCGAGGCGCTCGACGAACGGCAGCGTTGCGGCGACATCGCATTGAGCGGTCTTGAGAAAAGCGATCTCGGCGATCCAGGACGGAGCGAAGTCCAGCACGGGCGCTTTTTTGCCGCGCACCAGCTGCGCCGCCTTGATGGCCGCGTCGTAAATGATCTTGTAAGTCTCTTCCGGTCCCAGGCAGGTCGCGGCCAGGCGGCCGCGAGCCTTTTTCACCGCGGCGGTGACGGCTGTGTCGCCCCACAGGGCGCGGGCTTCGCAGCAGGCGGCGTCGTCGCCGGTCACCAACGCCACGGGGATTTTTTTGCCGGAAGCGGCCGCGGCGTTGATGCCGATCTCGCCCACTTCAAGGCCGTTCAGTTTCACGCTGTAAACCACGTTCGGATCGATGGTGTGATCCAGCACCGCGCACCGCGTGCCGGCCATGGCATGGTAACAGAGGAAGAAGATGCCGTCGCACTCGTCGAAGCCTTCCATCATGCCCAGCGTTTTGGGCGAGCCGCTGGTCAGCCGCGCCCCCTTCGGCCACTCGCCGATGTCCAGATTGGTCATGTGACTGTGAGCGTCGTTGACGATCACCTCGTCGGCGCCGCCGTCCAGAGCGCCGCGCACCGCCGCGAGCACGTCGCGCTGCTGCATCCTGCAGCCGAAAGCGTATTCCGGACGGCGGCTGTCGCACTGCGCGATGGACGTGACGCCCGTGGCGCCTTCCATGTCGGCGCTGATAAAAATTCTCATCGGACGGTTACTCCTTTTCCGCCGATTTCGCGGCGGGCGGCTTCACGGCCCTCACGGGGCGCCCGACCATCAGCTCGGGACGGACGGCCGCGTCGAATTCCTTGGCCGACAGGTACCCAAGCGCCAGCGCCGCTTCGCGCAGCGTCGTGCCTTCGCCGTTCGCTTTTTTGGCGATCTCGGCGGCCTTGTCGTAGCCGATCTTCGGCGCCAGCGCCGTGACCAGCATCAGGCTGCGGCTCAGGTTCTCGGCGATGCGCGCCTCGTCGGCCTCCAGTCCGGCCAGGCAATGGTCGGTGAAGGAGTTCATCGCGTCGCCGAGCAGGCGGCAGCTTTGCAAAAAGTTGTAGGCGATCACGGGCAAAAACACGTTCAGCTCGAAGTTGCCCTGCGACGCCGCGAAGCCCACGGCCGCGTCGTTGCCCATCACCTGCACGGCCACCATGGTCACGGCCTCGCACTGGGTGGGATTGACCTTGCCGGGCATGATCGAACTTCCCGGTTCGTTCGCGGGGATCTTCAGCTCGCCGAGGCCGCAGCGCGGGCCGGAAGCGAGCCAGCGCACGTCGTTGGCGATCTTCATCAGATCGGCGGCCAGCGCCTTGAGCGCGCCGTGCAGCGCCACGATCTCGTCGCGGCTGGTGAGCGAGTGGAACTTGTTGGGCGCAGTGCGGAAATCCACGCCGGTGATGTCGCCGATCTCCTGCGCCGCGAATCTGCCGAACTGTTCGGGCGCGTTCAGGCCGGTGCCCACGGCCGTACCGCCGAGGGCCAGATCCTTCATGAACTCGACGGCGGTCATGATCATGGCCTGGCAGCGTTCGAGCATGCGCGCCCAGCCGCCGATCTCCTGTCCCAGCGTCAGCGGCGTGGCGTCCTGCAGGTGCGTGCGGCCGATCTTGACCAGATCCATGTATCGTTCCGACTTGGCCTGCAAGCACTCGTGCATCTTTTCCAGCGCGGGAAGCACTCCCTTTTCCACGGCCAGCACGGCGGCGACGTGCAGCGCCGTGGGAAACGTGTCGTTGCTGCTCTGGCTGCGGTTGACGTGGTCGTTGGGATGGATCTTCCGCCCCAAACGTTCGGAAGCGAGATGGGCGATCACTTCGTTGACGTTCATGTTGCTCTGGGTGCCGCTGCCCGTCTGCCAGACCTTGAGCGGGAATTCGTCCCAGCGGCCGCCGGCCAGCAGCTCGTCGGTGGCGTGCATGATCGCCGCGGCGGTTTCGGCGTCGAGCGCGCCAAGGCGGCCGTTGGCCGCGGCGGCGGCTTTCTTGAGGATCAGGAAGGCTTCGATGATCCCGCGCGGCATCGTCTCCGTGCCGATGCGGAAGTTCTCGTAGCTGCGCTGCGTCTGCGCGCCCCAGTGACGCTCGGCGGGGACGGCGATCTCGCCCATGCTGTCTCTTTCGATGCGGGAATCCATGGATAACTCGCTCCTTTCTTTCCGTTGACGAAAAGATTCTCTGGGCAAAGTGTACCACGAAACGGGCGCGGCGGCGCGGAACGATTTTTTTGTTTTCCGCTCAAATCATCCGCCACGAATGGCGTTCTTTGCGCTAAAATAAGAAATTATGCCGCAGGCTTTTATTTGCAAAGGAGGAATGCGTCGATGGCAGCACATGCAGAAAAAGAGAAACTGCCGCTCCCGCCGCTGTGGGAACTGACCCGGCACGAGGCAGCCATTGTCGCGACGCGGTGGAACGCCGATCCGATCATTCACGTGCCCGAAGGCTACAACCTCGAATCGGACGCGTCGGCCTTTTTCAAAGCGGCCGACTGCCCCAACTCGCCTTATTTTCCCGCGCTGGACTTTTATCACATGTACAGCCAAGGCTCGCGCACGATCCTGCCCTGTTTCCGCACCTACCAGCAGACGCGCGATTACAGCTGCGCCTCGGCCGTGGCGCTGATGGTCATGTACCACTTCGGCTATCACGACTGGCGGGAGCTGGAGATCGCCGACAAGATGGCGGCCTTTCACGGCCTGCCGACGGAGTCGCGCCGCCCGATCCCGGTCAAGGATCTGGTCCATTTCTTCGAGGCGATCGGCTGGGACGTGGCATCGAATCTGCCTTTCGCCGCCAAAGCGCCGCAGGACGCCGCGCCCTACAATCCGTGGCGTTGCGCCGAGGCCAAAAGCTTCCCGACGCTGGACAGCTTCGCGCGTTTTTGCCGCCGAACGCTGCGCGACGGCGCTCCGATCATGGTCGAGAACATCGACTGGGGCGCGCACTGGCGGGTGATCATCGGCTACGACGACATGGGCACGGGCAATCCCGCCCACGGCGTGCTGATCCTCGCCGATCCGCACGACACCGCCGACCACTGCCAGGACGGCTACGTCGTGGAACACATCGACAAGTTTTACAGCACCTGGTACGACATTTTCGTCATGGAACGGGACGAATGCACTCAGCCTTGGGTCGTCGCCCGTCCGCCCCGAAAGGAAGGAGACTTGTGGCCATGCACCGTGAAAAAGAACCGCTGATCCGTTTCGGCGTCGCCGTTCCGGAGAACCTTCTGCAGAGTTTTGACAAGCGCCTCGAGAACGCCGGCCTGCCCAATCGCTCGGAAGCGCTGCGTCAGCTGATCCGCGAGTACGTCAGCCGCGACACCTGGCAGAAAGGATCGGGGCAAGTCTACGGCACGATCACGCTCACCTACAATCATCACAGCAACGACGTGACGGCGCGCCTTACCGGCCTTCAGCACGATTTCGGCGACATCATCGTGTGCACCACCCACGTCCACGCCGATCATGATCATTGTCTCGAGACTGTCATCGTCCGCGGCGACGTGGAAAGCGTGAAGGAATTCATCGCCTCGCTGCGCGCGCTCAAGGCCGTCAGCTCGGTCAATCCGGTGATCGCCGTCCTGGTCTGAGATGCCCGACGCTTCCGCTCTGATGGGCAGCGCGCCCATTCCCCGCCTGATCCTCCGCTTCGCCCTGCCGGCCACGCTCGGGGTGCTGGCCAACGCGCTTTACAACATCGTCGACCGCGTCTTCATCGGCCATTACGTCGGCGCCGAGGGGCTGGCCGCCATTTCCGTCGTCTTCCCCATCATTCTGCTGGTCGTCGCCTTCAGCGCCCTGATCGGCGTCGGCACGGCCTCGCAGATCTCGCGCGATCTCGGCGCGCAGGATCAGGAACGGGCCGAGATCGCGCTCGGCAACGGCGTCACGGCCTCCGTCTTTTTCCTGGCCCTGACGGCGCCGCTGCTGCTGTTCAACATCCCGGCGATCGTCAGGCTGTGCGGCGCCACGGAGCGTATCGCGCCGCTGACGGAGACCTACCTGAAAATCACCGGGCCGGCCATTCCCGTTCAGTTTCTCAGCATGGTTCTGATCGCCGCCATGCGGGCCGAAGGCCATCCGCGCCATGCCATGTGGGCGATGGTGCTCGGCTCGTTGTTCAACGTCGCCCTGGACTGGTGGTTCATCGCCGGGCTCGGCATGGGCGTGGCCGGCGCCGCTTGGGGGACCGCCGGTGCGCAGATTTTCGCCTTTCTCTGGCTGCTGGCTTTTTACGCGCGGCGCCGCAGCGCGCTGCGGCTCTCTCCCGATCGGTTCAGGCCGCGTTGGCGGGTGCTGGCCGAAACCTGCGCGGTGGGGGTGTCGCCCTTTCTGATCAACATCTTCTTTTCGGTCATGCTGGTGGCGTTCAATCTGCTGCTGGGGCAATACGGCGGCGAGATGGCCATCTCCGCCATGGGCATCTTCTTCGGCCTCGACAGTCTGCTCTTCATGCCCGTCACCGGCATCGGCGAAGGCGCCATGCCCATCATCGGCTACAACTACGGCGCGCGCCGCTGGGACCGCCTGCGCGAAACGGTGAAGATCGCGCTGCTGTTTTCGGTCGGCTATTATATTTTGTCCGAAGCGGCGGCGATGTTCTGGGCGGAGGAATTGGCATCCCTCTTCACCGACGGCGACGCCGAACTGATCGCCCTCGCGGCGCGCTGCATGCGCATCGGCTACGCCGCCCTTCCCTTCAGCGCTGCCGCGATCATCGTCGGCTACACGCTCGAGGCGCTCGGACGGGCGCGGGCGTCTTTCTGCTTCAACCTGATCCGCCAGCTCGTCGGCATCGCGCTGATCGTCATCCTGCCAAGATTCCTCGGCGTCGACGGCGTGTGGATCACCTTTCCCGCCATCGATTTCGTCGGCGGCCTCGCCGCCGCGCTGCTGCTGCGCCGTGAAGCGCGGAACCTGCGGCGAACGGAGTTTGCGGCGCCGAGTTCCGCCGCGCACGCGCCAGCTCCATGAAACAGCTTTTTTCGCGGGCGTCAGAAAAACAAAAACGCCGATTGAACTTCGGCGTTTACACACAACGCAGCAACCCTTTCCCCCTTCCGACCGTCTGTCATCGTCACTTTCAGATCTGTCGGAAGGGGATTTTTTTGAAAAAAGCGCTGTTCACACATAACTTCATGATGAGGCGCGCGCGACGACATTGCCGTCGCGCGCGCCTCACTTATTTTGCTCTCAGCCGAACAGATCTTCCTGATCGTCCACGTCGGGACGCAGGATGCGCACGGTCTCCTCCTGGAACCAGTCGTAAAGGGTATCTTTCGGCTCTTTCTGCGCGCGCAGGCGTTCGATGCTCGTGCCGAGGATGTAAAACGGACGGCAGGGTTCGATCAGATCGCGCCCCCAACGCCGCAGCGTCGCCGCCAGACCGGCCAGCTGCGTTTCGGTGTCGGCGACAAGAGCCAGCAGCGTCCAGTCCTCCTGCTCATCGGCGTCGAGATCATACCAGCCGGGGACGTAGACGCGCCGCTGCTCCATCAAAAAGACGTGCAGCCGCCCGATCAGCGGCAGCAGCTCCCGGGGATCGTCACCGCATTTCACGGCGAACAGCAGATCGACGTTGTAAAATCCGAAGCGGTCCGACGCCATCGGTTTGAAAAACCTGTAGTGTTCGAAATCGGCATGGCTGCGCAGCATGAAGTCGATCGTCAGCGTCCCCGCAGGCGCGCCGTTTTCTTTCGCCCAGGCGTCGAGCCCCGCCTGGCCGGGAGCGGGCAGGCCGCGCGCGCCCACGCCCCAATGCGGAAAAGCTTTCATAAACGATTCGACGAGCGGATGCTGCGGCCAGATCGCCCTGACGCGCTCGCCCTCGAAAGCGAAGTACCGGTCGTCGGGCAGGCACGGCACGACGGGAAACGTTTCGTGATGAGTGACTTCCTTGACGCCCCACTGCTGACGGAACGCGCGATCGAGCAACTGGCACATGCGGTTGTGTTCCAGCGCCCGGCAGGCCTGTGCCTCGTCGTCCGTCGGTGCGCCCATCTCCGCCGCCGGAACGCCGGTCGACCGCGCCAGCTCGCGCCGCGCCGCCTCGCCCTCGGGCGTCAGCACGTAGCCGCCGCCGCGGCGCGTCAGTTCACCGGCTTCGAGCATCCCGGCCAGCGATGAGGGATCGTCGCCGGCCAGACGCACCGTCTCCTCGTCCCAGCAGGGGAATTCGGGAGAAAACAAAAGGATCGAAGATTCCATGATCGTTCCTCCTTCGTTTAAGAGAAATAATTTTCCCATGACGATTTTACAAAACGGACGCCCTTTTTCGCAAAAAGGCGCCCGTTTTTTCACGCTTGGATTGAAGAGACTTACAGACGCCCGTTCCGCTCGTCGGCGTTGAGGGCCTTCCAGAACCCCCAGCAGGAGAAGAACATGATGAACGCGAACGGAGGCGCCGTGCACAACGAGATGGTCTGAATGTTGATCAGGCCGCCGGTGGTCAAAAGCACCACGGCCAGAGCGCCCATGAGGATGCCCCAGATGGCCATCTTGCTCTTGGACGGATCGCTGGTGCCGTGCTGGCAGTACGCGGCCAGCACGAACGTGGCCGAATTGGCCGAAGTGACGAAGAACGTCGTGATCAGCACGATCATGCCGTAGGACATGGCGGTGCCGAGAGGATAGTGCTTGTACAGCTCGAAGGCGCCGACGGAAACATCCTTGATCACTTCCGCCGCGATCTTGACGTGTTGGACCAGCTCCAAATGCAGCGCCGAAGTGCCGAAGATGGCGAACCAGACCGCGCTGCCGAGCGCGGGAACGATCAGAACGCCGGCGATGAACTCGCTGATGGTGCGGCCGCGGGAAATGCGGGCCACGAAAGCGCCGACGAAAGGCGCCCAGGCGATCCACCAGGCCCAGTAGTACAGCGTCCAGTTGGCAAGATGTTTCTGGTACCCGGCGCCGTAGGGATCCATCATGAAACTCTCCTCGACCAGGCCGCTGAGGAAATCGCCGATGCCGGTCATGAAGGATTCGACGATGGGCAACGAGGGGCCGACGATGAACATCAGGGCCATGAGGATGAAGCAGACGCGGATGTTGAAGTCGGCCACCTTGGAAATGCCCTTTTTGATGCCGAGCACGGCCGAACCGGTGTAAAGCACGGCAAGAATCGCGATGATGACGACCTGAACGAACGTGGTCTTGGGCAGTCCGAAGACGGTATTGGCGCCCGAGTTCAGCTGCAGCGTGCCGAGGCCGAGAGACGTGGTGATGCCGCCCAGCGTGGCGAACGTGGCGAGAATGTCGACGACCTTGCCGAACGTCCCCTTGACGGCCTTTTCACCGACCAGCGGGATGAAGATCGAACTGATCAGACCGGGCGCATTGTAGCGGAACTGATAGTAGGCCAGCGGCATGGCGATGACAGCGTACCCCGCCCAAGGATGCAGCCCCCAGTGGAAGAAAGAGACCTGCAGCGCGTCACGGGCGGCCTGAACGGACTCGGGAGCCGCGCCGAAGGGCGGATTGGTGAAATAAATCAAAGGTTCGGCGGCGCCATAGAATACCAGCCCCACCCCCATACCAGCCGAGAACAGCATGGCGAACCAGGCCAAGTTGCTGTATTCGGGGCGGTCCTCGGCCTTGCCCAGGCGGACTTTGCCGAAACGGCCGGCGGCAATGAAGAGGCAGAAGATGACGAAAATGTTCATGAAGAACATGTACCCGGCGCCGAAATAAGTCGTCAGGCCGTTGAACAGCGACTTGGCGAAAGAGCCGAAAGAATCGGGCGACAACAGTCCCCAGAGGACCGCCGCAAAGGTGATCAGAATCGAAACGTAATAAACCGCGTTGCTCTTGGTATCGACGCAGCCTGACCAGTCAAGCCGGCCGTGGTCGAGAGGATTTCGGGAAATTTTGTCCGACATTCAAGTGACTCCTTTCACAATGGGAAGGACGGTTTAAAACAAGGGGCTGAAATTCACGTTTCAAAAACGTCCTTTCAGCCCCTCGGACTTACTGCCTTGTCTCTGGTCGAGAGAATCTCGCTCCGCCGTTCCGTCAGATCAGAACTTGGAGGGGAACACCGTCGGTTCGGTAATGTCCGTCGCCAGAGCGTTCAGAGCCGCCTCGACGCGGCTGGTGCGCAGCTGCCATTCGGCCTCGGCGCTCAGTTCGGGATCACCCAGAGGATAAGGAACGGACACGGTCTGGACCATGCGGTTGGCGCCGACGGTCTTGGCCACGTCGATCAGATTGCACATCACAACCACGGGAATACCGCTTTTTTCGATTTCTTTGCCCATCGTTGACCCGCAACGAGTGCACGTGCCTCAGGTGGCGGTGAGCACGACGGCGTCGACTTTGGCGGCGTGAAGCTCGGCGGCGATCTCCTTGCCGAACTTGGCGGCAAAAGCCTGGGTCGTGCCGGTGCCGACGGTCACATAGTAATAATCGTAGAGTTTGCCGATCTTGCCCTGTTTCTCGAAGTAGCGCATGGCGTCCACGGGAATGCCGCGATCGGGAATGTGGCACATGGCGGCGGGGTCGAAACCGGCGTGGATCGTCTTGAACACGCCCTCGGGCAAGTTGTCGAGCTTGGAAATGTCGTACTTGCCCCATTTCTGCGCGGAAGCGCTCTGGATGCGGTCGGGGTTGTCCACGGGCACGACGCCGGAGGACGAGACGAGAGCGACGGTGGCGTGGGCCAGATCCTTGAGCGCGGGCGCGGGCGGGATCTTCTCCATCTTGGGGATGATCAGCTCGGTCTGGAACGGCTCGCCCTTGAGCTTCTTGAGCAGCATGTCGATGACGCGGTCGGCGGCGATGCGTCCGTCGGGCTGAGGGATCTCGGCGCGGATGCCGCGGGGGAAGTAGCCTTCCTGGGCGGCGGGCAGGAGCTCTTCGCCCTTGGCGATCTTCTTGGCGAATGCGGCCATGGCGGTCACGTCGTCCTTCATGAAGGTCGCCTTGCGGCCGCCCTTGAAGATGTAGCACACGGATTTGTACTCTTCGACGCCGGGATTCTCCTCGTTCATGGAGGTGATCACGGGCACGTGATAGCGCTCGGCCACCGCCTTGCACATGATGCCGCAGCCGACGCCGTAGCGTCCGGCCATGAAGGCGGGACCGGCGAAGAAAATATCGAATTTCTTCGTGTCGAGCCAGGCGAAGATCTCTTTCAGGGCTTCGTCGGTGTGATTGGTGATGTAATTGTCGCCGCAGACGATGGTGTTGGTGACTTCGATGTCGGGCTTCACCATCTGGTTCAGCATCATCGAACAGCCGACGAGATTGTCGTGGAAAATGGGCTTGGCGTCGGCCGCGTCTTCGCCGCCGACCTGGCCGAAAAACTGGTTGATGTAGTGAATGGCTTTCAGCATTTTATTTTTGCCTCCCCGATTTAAAAATCAGCGCAGGTTCTCTTGGAGTAACCGCTGATGTGGTTGGCGCAGAACATGCCGTTGTTTTCCATCACGAAGGAACCGTCGGGACGGATGCAGCCTTCCCAGCCGCCGGAGTTCCCGTCGCGGGCCAGAGCTTCGAGCTCGCCGATGACTTCCATCTTCGGGAACTCGTACATCTGGGACACGTTGCCGGTGGTGACCAACGCGTCGGTGGCGGGGTTCATCGAAACGAGGGGCTGCGAGGCGCCGTCGCGGCCGGTGCACTCATCCGACAGGCCGATGGTCTTGATGCCGAGGCGCTCGAGCTCGACCAGCATGGCCGTGTAATCGACGTCGGGGTTGCCGTACCCTTCTTCGACGACGACCGCGGCGTCGACGCCGAGCGAGGCGCAGATCTGTCCGGCCATTTTGGCGCAACGGACTTTTTCGTCCATCTTCACGTTCAGCGTAGACATGACGACGCCGAGGAAATTGATGGTCTTGCCGTGCTGTTCGTAGAGCTTCTTGATCATCGGATTGACGGCGAACTCGTAAGTCGAGATCTTCGACGACGTGGGCATGAAGGACCCCGACACCATGCAGCCGTCGAGCAGTTCGTTGGGGTGCATGAAGGTGGGCAGGATATGGTTGCCGTCCCAGCCGTAGATCAGCGTGTTGTAGCCCATCGTCTCCATCTGGGTCTGCGGCTGAAGCAGGTAGACCACGCGGGGCAGTTTGTCCACTTCGGGGCCGCGCTCGTTCAGGGCGGGCAGGTCGTAGACTTCGATGTTCTCGGGCTCGAGGTCTTTCACGCACTGGCCGACGTATTCGGCAAGGCGCATGCCGGCCCAGCGCAGGGCGTGATTTTTCTTCTGCTGCTCGCGCTTTTCAAACTCTTCGTCGGTGTCGGCCACCAGCACGAGATTGACCATGTCGCCGAAAATGGTGTGATGCTGATACGCGCCGCCCATGGCGATCAGGCCGTCCTGGAATCCTCCCCAATGTTCGCCGACGACGAGCAGCGAACAGTCCTGCAGGCAGTGGGTGCGGCCGGAACCGGCGATCTCCATCTCGGACAGCACGCCGGGGAAGATCCCGTGGCCGCCGGACACCTTGCAGCGCATCTCCACCGCTTCCTTGACGGGACAGAGCACCACCTCGTCGCCGGGATGCACGATCCTCAGATCGGCGGTGGTGATGTGCTCGTCTTCCTTGACGACCTTGAGCAGTTCTTCCTTATTGACGGTGAGAATGCCCTTGCTGTAGCCCGTATGGTCGCCGAACTTGATGTCGGTCACATGAAAGGCTCCGATTTCAAGTCTCATAACTGAAATCACTCCTTCTTCAAGATTCGCGGGATCAAATCCCTCCGATGCCCCTTCGAGATGACCGAACGTTCTCAGCCCGGCCACTCCATTCCCTCTGTGTTGCTTTTCACGATTGAATTATAATGAAAAAGAATGAATGATTTCCATAATGAAAAATGTGAAAATGCCCGTAGTAAAAATTATGACGCGCCGCTCGCGACAATCCGACGGCGTCGCTTAACGCGGAACATGCACAAAGAGCCGCCCCGGTCGATGCGAGGCGGCTCTTTGCCGTTGTTTCCCGACGAGATTTTCACGATGGTTCGGTGCCTGCCGCGCAGGCGGCGCCGTTGCCGATTTTCCTCTTCCGTTGTGCCGCGGGTGCCGGCCCGCTTTTTCTTCGCGGCTGGAGACGGCGTTCAGCTGAGGTCGAGGTAGCCTTCGCGGATGGCGTAACGCGTCAGCTCGGCCATGCTGTTGCAGCCAAGCTTGTCGAGGATGTGGCGACGGTGGGTGTCCACCGTGTTTTTGCTGATGCTGAGCTGTTCGGCGATCTGTTTGGCGTTGCAGCCGTTGACGAGAAGCTTCAACACGTCCAGTTCACGGTCCGACAGCGGGCAGTTCGAGGACTGGGCCTCGCTTTCGGTCAAGCGCAGATAATCCCCGATGAGCGTCGAAAGGATCGCCGGCGTCAAGTAATATTGCCCGTTCGCGACGGTTTGGATGGCCAGGCACAGTTCCTGCGACGAACACTCTTTCAGCACGTAGCCGCGGGCGCCGGCTTTCAGGCTCTCGACGATCAGGTTCTTGTCGCCGTGCATGGACAGCACCAGCACCTTCGTGCCGGGCGAGCCGGCGGCAATTTTCTGCGTCGCCTGGATGCCGTTCAGCCGCGGCATCGTCATGTCCATCAGCACCACGTCGGGCTGCAGGCGCTCCGCCGCCGCGACGGCCTCCGCGCCGTCGCGGGCCAGTCCGGCCAGTTCGATGCCGTCCGCTTTGCCGAGCAGTTCCCGCAGTCCTTCAAGAAACATTTCGTGATCGTCGGCCAGAAGCACGCGAATACTCATTTGAACTCCCCTTCCTTCAGTTTCAACGGGCAGGACATGGCGACGGTCGCGCCTTTCCCGGGGATGGAAACGATTTTCAGAGTCCCGTCGATGGGCTCAAGGCGTTCCCTGATGCTGAAAAGCCCAAAGCTTTTCGTTTCCTTGCGCGCCTCGTTATGGTCGAGGTCGAAGTCCTCGGGGAATCCCCGGCCGTTGTCCTCCACCGCGACCATGATCTTCCCCGGGCCGCGGTTGACGATGATGGTGACGCGCGTCGCGCCGGAATGTTTGATCACGTTGATCAGCAGCTCGCGTGCCATGCGGTAGAGGATCACGCAGACGGCGTCGTCCGCCCAGAAGTCGGCCATGGTCCCCTTCGCGCGCAGCTCCCACTTGATGCCGTGCAGCGTGAGCAGATTGTCGGCCAACGATTCCAAGGCGGGATTGATGCCCACTTCCTTGAGAATGGGCGGGCTGAGCTCGAAGATCAGCGAACGGCTTTCGCGGATCATCTTCTCCGTGTTGGCTTCCAGCGCCGCCATCTCCGCCTCCAGCGCCGGACGCACTTTTTCGCGCAGCTCGCGGATCTTGTGAAGCTGCGATACCAGATCGTAGCCGATGCGGTCGTGCAGGTCGGTGGCGATGGCGCGGCGCGTGCTCTCCTCGGTGAGCGTCAGCTGCGTGGCCAAATTGCGCAATTCGTTTTTTTTGCGGTCCAGCGCCTCGTCGGCATCCTTTAGTTTCGTCTTGTCGAGGAAGATCACGGCCGCCATGGCCGGCGGCAGCGGGAAGGCGATCGCCTCGAGGAAACTGCCGGCCTCTTTGCTGTTGCCCTCGCAGTGCACCGAATGTCCGAGACGCAGACAGTCGACGATGATCTGGGACCAGCGCGGCTCGGAAATCGGCCATACGTCGAGAAAGCTGCGGCCGATCACGTCCCGGCGGCGAACCTTCATGACGCGCTCGTAAGACGGGTTGACGTCGACGAAAAACACCCTGTCGGCCGTGATGCTGCGGCGCGATCCTTCCTCCACGCGGTACAGCGCGATCGGGTCGAACGTCCGCGCGAACAGCATCCGATACACGATCATGGCTTCTTCGGATGTCCCGGATGCTCTTCTTCCGTTATATTCATTATGATTCATTTCAACTCATCCGCCTTATCCACGAAATACAAAACCTTCGTTTTCTCCCGCCAACGCATAAAAGCAGAGGCACTGATTCATTCTATAATATTTCCCGATTTTCGGCGAACAGGAAAAAGATCGTCCTGACCGCTTCACTGCGGCTTCTTGACAGGGCACAAAGTTCATGATAATCTACAATCGATAAAAATAAGTTCACCTTCTCCGGCACCGGCCGGAGGCAAAAAGGCGTCCCGAACCTGCCGCAGGTACAGCGCGCGAAAGCGCGCCACAAGGCACGGTTTGGGACGCCTTTTCCAATATCCAGGTATCCAGGGAGGAATCGTTCATGAAGATCAGGCCTTTTGCAGTGGAAGAGTGGATGAACGCCTACGAAACCGGCGCCGCCTACAATATCGCCGAGACCTGCGTAAGCTCAATATCCGTCGACGAGCTGTTCGCACTGACCGGCGCGAACAAACGGGAATTTCTTGACGCGTTCTGCGCCCGCCGTCTCGCCTACGGCGACATCCAGGGCGCGCCGGCCTTCAAAAGGGGCGTCTGCAAACTCTACCGGACCATTGCGCCGGAAGACCTCGTCACCACCCATGGAGCCGCCGGCGCCAATCACCATCTTTTTTATTCGCTGATCGAACCCGGCGACCGAGTGGTCACCGTCATGCCCACCTATCAGCAACTCTATTCCATTCCCGAAAGCTACGGCGCCGACGTGAAGATCATGCGCCTCAAGCCGGAGAATCGCTATCTGCCCGATCTGGAGGAACTGAAAGGACTCGTCGTCCCCGGCACGAAGATGATCTGTCTGAACAACCCCAACAATCCCTCCGGCGCGCTGATGAACACGGAGCTGCTCGAACAGATCGCGGCGATCGCCCGCAGCGTCGGCGCGTGGATCGTCTGCGACGAAGTCTATCGCCATCTGACGCAGACCGACGAGTGGCAAGAGTCGATAGCCGACCTGTACGAAAAGGGCATTTCCGTCAGCAGCATGTCAAAGACTTTCTCCTTGGCGGGCCTTCGTCTCGGCTGGATCGCCACGCGCGACAGGAGCGCGCTCAAGGCCTGCCTCTCGCACCGCGACTACAATCTCATCAGCTGCGGCATGTTCGACGAAGCGCTGGCCGCCGTCGCCCTGGCGCACGGCGACGCATTGCTGGCCCGCAACCGCGCCATCGTGCGCGCCAATCTCGCCATCCTCGACGAATGGGTCGCCGGGCAGCCGCACGTGCGTTATGTCAAGCCCGTGGCCGGTACGACGGCGCTGCTCCATTACGATCTGGACATGCCGTCTTATGAGTTCTGCGAGAAAATGTACCGTCAAACCGGCGCCTTCGTCACGCCCGGCGACTGCTTCGCAGAGCCGTACAGCCTGCGCATCGGCTACGCCTGCGACGCGGCAACGCTGAAGGCCGGGCTCGCGGCGGTAAGCGAGTTTCTCGCTTCGTACGAGGAATCACATTCGACGCCGAGATCGTAAATCTACGCTTCGAATACGGCATCCACACAGGAAACGGTTTCGCTGCGACGCCGCCGTGCGAAACCGGCCGTCGGACCGCCGCAGCGCAAGGATTTCCGCGCCCCGCGCGCACAGGAAAGCGCCGCCGCTCCGTTCGAGAGGAGCGGCGGCGCTTCGCAAAGGGACAAAATCTTTACGACGTCGCCCTGAAGAATGCGTTTCGCTGCGGAGCGCGGCATCGCCAACCATGCGTTTCTATCGACACGTCGTCATCATCGCCGTTCAAGCCTTTTGAAGCGTCCCCGGTAGAAGATCAGCAGCGCCAGCGTCACGCAGCAGGCGCACACGTCCGCCACGGGATAGCTCAAGAACACGCCGGCGACGCCGAAAAACCGCGGCAGGATCAGCAGCGAGGGGATGAAAAAAATCACCTGCCGGCTCAGCGACAAAAACAGCGCCGGCCCCGCGAATCCCAGCGCCTGAAACGTCACCGTGCCGACGATCTGAAAGCCGATGATCGCGAACGTCGATTGGAGGATGCGCACGCCCCAGACGGTGAGGCGGATCACCTCGGCGTCGTCGGTGAACGCGCGCACGAAAACGTGCGGAAAGCCGAGCAGGATAATCTCGCCCGTCACGGTGATGACCGTGGCCGAAAGCAGCGCGATCTCGATAGCCCTGCGGGCGCGGCCGTAAAGTCCCGCGCCGTAACAGTAGCCCACGATCGGCTGCATGCCCTGGCCGATGCCGAAGATCGGCATCACGGCGATCGACGAGACCTTCATCATGATCGCGTAAGCGGCGATATGCAGCGCCGAACCGTAATGCGAGATCTGATTCATCAGGATCGTGTTGGCCACCGTCAGCGCCCCCTGGCGCGCGAACTCGGAAACGCCGACGCCGAGGATCTCGGCGTCGATGGCCCAGCGCAGCGGCATGCGGCTGACGCGCAGGGCGATCAGGCTGCGGCGCCCCGTCAGATAGTAGCGAAGATTCCACAGCAGCGTCACCAGCTGGCCGATCACCGTCGCCCAGGCCGCCCCCGCCATGCCCATCTTGAAGCCGAAGATGAACAGCGGATCGAGAAAAACGTTCAGCACCGCCGGCAGCACCATCGAGTACATGGCGTAGCGCGTGTTGCCCTCGGAGCGGATCGTGTTGTTGAAGAGCATCCCCACGATCACCAGCGGATTGCCGAGAAAGACGATGCCGAGATATTGCCGCGCGTAGTCTGCCACCCGCTCGTCGGCGCCCATCATGGCGATCAGCGAATCGAGGAAGAACAGTCCGGCGGCCAGCGTCGCGAAACCCAGCGCCGTCGACATCACGAAGCCGTTGCCCAGCGCCCGTTCCGCGTCGTCGTCAAGCCCCGCGCCCAGTTTGCGCGACGACAGCGAAGCCGTGCCCATGGCCACCCACATGGACAACGCTCCCACGAACAGCTGCAGCGGGAACGCCACCGACGTGGCGGCGATGCCCAGCGGACCGACGCCCCAGCCGATGAAGATCGCGTCGACCACGTTGTACGACGCCATGACGAACATACCGATCATGGCCGGCAGAGACATTTTGGCGAGCAGATGCAGCAGCGGCGCCTGCGCCAGCATTTCACGACGATTTTCCATAAGTTTCCTGCACCTTCCACAAATGTATTGCTTCATGATAACACGATTGTTTTATAAACACTACACGATGCAAATGGAAACGCTCCGTTCCTTTTCCGCGCGGAAACGTCCCTTTTCTAAGCCTGTGCTATAATGAGTCCGGCACAAGAATGCCGGCACAAAATCGCGAAGCGTACCATCATTGCCGTTGTGAAAACGACAGAATAGAGGAGGCTAAATCCCAATGAAAAAATTTTTCATAGGCATTGCGGTCCTGCTTGCGGCGGCCGTCGTCGCCGTCTGCACGCTGGACGTCGGCACAGGCTGGATCGCTCAAAAAGGCGCCGAATACGTGGCCAACACCTATAATCTGGGCGTGTCCATCGGCGGCGCCAAAGGTAATCCCGTCAAAGGCTACACCTTCAACGACATCGAACTGACGCGCGACGGTACATCGCTGATCAAAGCCGGCAAAATTTTCGTCGACCCGGCGCTGCTCAAGCTGATCACCGGTAACGTGGCGCTCGACTGGGTGGAACTGGGCGACATCAAGAGCACCATTCCCCACCTGCTCCAGCTGGCCGAAATCTTCACCGGCCAGAAAGTCACGCTGCCCAGCGCCGTTCCGCTCAACGACCTCCAGCTCAATTCAGTCGGCGGTACGCTGGACGGCAGCGAGGCCGAGGCGGCCTTCGACATCACCCTCAACGGTCTGCCCCTGAAGGGCAGTTTCAAAGTCAGCATGGCCCCCGGCCTGACGATCAGCAAGGGAGACATCAAAACCGCCGGCGGCACGATCAGCGTCAGCGGCGACGTAGCGCCGGCGCTGAATCTCAAGGCCGCTGCCGACAAGGTGCAGATCGGCGATCTGGCGGCCCTCGTTCCCCAGCTGGAAAGTTTCCTCGTCAAAGGTTTGGTCACCGCTGACATGACCGTCACAGGCGAGCCGGACAATCCCGCCGTAGCGGGGACTGTCAGCTTCGAGGACGGTTCCGCCATGGGCTTCCCCGTTTCGGCCAGCACCACGGTCGCGATGAAAGACCTGAAAGTCAATCTCAAGCCTCTGACCGTCAATGCCATCGGCATTCCCACCAAAGGCGACGTGTTCGCCGACCTCGGCGGCAAAACGCCTTCCATCAAAGTGAACATGAACACCGACGGCCCCGTCACCGCCGAAACTCTGCGCAAGAATCTGCCCTCGCTGCCAGCTGAACTGAGCGGACAGGTCGACGCCGTCAACGTCGCGGTCGAAGGACCGGTGAACGCCCTCAAGGGCAGCGCCCAAATCAAAGCCGACAAACTTACGCTCGGCGGCGCCAGCGTCACCGACACACTTTTCAAGGCCGCGTTCAACAGCAAAGGGCTGATCACCGTCTCCGGCGGCTCCAACCTCGCCGGCAATCCCGCCACGCTCAAAGGAACGGTCAACGCCGGCGGCAAGGAAGTGGCGGCCGACGTGGCTTTCAGCGTCAAGGACTTCGACCTCGCCATGCTGCCCAAGATCGTGCCTTCGGCGCCGGCGAACATCAAGGGCAAAGTGAACGCCGCCTTCACCGTTAAGGGCAAAGGCAGCGCCATCACCGCCGGCGGCAAGATCGACTCGCCGCGCGTCTCGCTCAACGACATGAACATCGACAAGGTCAACGTGCCCGTCGCCTTCCAGGGCAGCACGGTGACGTTCAAAAACGCCTCGCTGGTCTTTATGGAACTGCCCGTCACCAAGGTCAACGGCTCCATCACCATGGGCAGCGACAATCTGGCCTTCAAGGAAATGTCCGCGGTCGTCGCCAACGGAACGATCAAGATGGACTCGGTGCTGAAATTCGGCAAAAATCTGAACGGCACCTACGATCTGAAACTGAACGGCATCGACCTCGGCAACGTGATGAACACGTTCGGCGCCGCCTCGCTGGGCGCTTCCGGCAAACTCAGCGGCGGCCTCAAGGGCGAGCTTTCCGACACGGACATCACCGGCGACGGTTCGCTTTCCATCCCCGTCTTCTCGCTTACGGGGCTCAAGTTCGAACAGATCAGATCCTCCCTCAAGCTCTCCAAAATGGTGGCCTCGCTGCCCGATTTCTCCTCCAAATTCGCCGGCGGAACGATCGACGGCAATGCGAGCATGGACATCAACAAGATGACTTACGAGCTCGGCGCCAGCCTGAAGGGCAGCCAGCTCAAGACCATCATCGACCAGATGGCGCCCGCGCTCGGCGGCGGACTGACCGGCACGCTGACCGGCGAATACAAGGCCGCCGGCAAGCTCAGCCCCTTCACGCTCGACGGCGAAGGTTCCGTCTCCTCGGCGGGCGGCAGGATGTACGGCTTCAAGCAGTATCAGTCCATCGTCAACGCCGTCGCCGCGCTGCACGGCAACAAGGGCATCGCCTACGCCAACGCCAGGATCCCCTTTTCCAACGACATCGAAAAGCTGACGCTCAAGGACGGCACCGTCATCAACGCCGAAAAGGGCGACGGCATTTATCAGTACATCAAAGCCAACGGTACCTTCGCCTACGCCGGCAATCTGGACATCAACGTCGACGGCTCCATCAACGCCATGCTCGTGAACACGGCAGCTTCGACCCTGAGCGGCGCGATGGCGGCCGGCGGCGCGGCAGCCCTGTTGACCGGCGGAGCCGGCGGCATCGCCGGACTGATCGGCGGCGGTATCGCCGGCGCCAGCAAGAGCTGGGGCGTCAACGACTTCCGCAACCTGACCTTCCACGTCGGCGGCACCATTGACGACCCCAAGATCGGCAGTTTCAAAGTCAACGGCAAGACTTGGGACGCCAAGGAAGCCCAGCAGGAAAACGCCAAAGTCACCAACGTCAAGGACCAGGCCAAGAACGCCGTTGAAAAGGCCAAAGAAGACGCCGTGAACAAGCTCACCGAGAAACTCACCGGCAAGAGCGGCGCCGAAAGCGGATCCGGCAAAAACAGCGTCAGAGACCAGCTCAACGATGCGCTCAACAAAGAGCTCGAAAAAGGGTTGAACAGCCTTTTCGGTAAATAAGAGGCGGACGCCCGCGGAATAAAAAGCGGCAGTCATAGAACATGGGCGGCGGATTCACATGAATCCGCCGCCCATGTTCTATGACTGCCGTGACGAGCTTCTTTTCTTTTCGAAAAATTGTCGGCAGATAAAGCTGAGGAAAAGTATTTTATCTGTGTGACAGTTCTGCAACAAACATTTTAATGTAAAAGCAACCCTCATTATCACACCGATTACTATGTTTTATTGTTGAATTTTGTATCCATAAAAATTATGATTCAGATGGTTCTTAAAAACTTATCTTTAACAGGAGGAAAATACCGTGAAGAAAAGTATTTTGTGGTGTGCGCTGGCCGCTCTGGCACTGGGAGCCTCGGCAGCCTGCGCGGCGGGCCCGCGGGACGTGACGATCGGCCTGACGGGCGACGCTTATTCGTTTTATCCCTATTCGCTGAACGAAGACCTCAACAACGCCATCATGGAGCACGTCTTCGAGCCGCTCGTGACCCTTGACCGGGAGATCAAACCGCAGCCGCTTCTGGCCGAGAGCTGGGAAACCAACGAAGACGCTTCGATCTGGACGTTCCATCTGCGCAAGGGCGTCACGTTCCACAACGGCAGCGCCTTCAACGCCGACGACGTCCTGTTCTCGTTCGAGCGCGCCAACACGGCCGGCAAGTCGGCCTTCATTTACGCGTTCGCCACCATCGACAAGAGCGAGAAGATCGACGATTACACCGTCAAAATCACCTGCAAGGCGCCCAACGTGCTGCTGCTGGCCCACGTCAAGGACGTGGTGATCCTCGACAAGGAGACCTACGAGGCCCACGACGACGATTACAACGCCAACCACCCCGTCGGCACCGGCAAGTACGCGCTGGCCGAGCACGTGCGCGGCGACCGCATCGTCTTCAAGCGCAACGAAACTTATTGGGGCGACAAACCCGAGGCCGAGAACGTCGTCTACAAGCCGATCACCAACCCCGGCACCCGCACCGCCAACATGATGTCCGGCGCCGTCGACATGATCGTCGACGTGCCGGTGCGCGACGTGGCCATGATCGAGCGCAACAAAAACATCAGCATCGTCAAGATGCCCAGCCTGCGCGTCATCTACCTCAATCCGTCCTGCGTGGAAAACCCCAGCAAGGATTCCAAGTTCCCGCTGGTTTCGCCCACGGGCAGAAACCCGATGGCCGACAAGCGCGTCCGCGCCGCCATGTACCACGCCATCAACGAGGACGAGATCGTCGCCAAGGTCATGAACGGCTTTGCCCTCCCCGCCGCAACCTACTGCCCCGAGGGCTACAACGGCTACAATCCCGAGATCAAGCGCCTTGCCTACGATCCTCAGCTGGCTGAAAAGCTGCTCGACGAGGCGGGCTATCCCCGCCAGGCCGACGGCACGCGCTTCCAGGTGACGCTCGACGCATCCAACGACCGCTACATCAACGACGGCGCCATCGCCACGGCCTGCGCCTCATACCTCGAAAAGGTCGGCATCAAGGTCGTCCCCAATCTGATGTCGCGCAACATTTTCTTCTCCTACATCGGCGCGGTCAATCGGTCGGGAGACAACACGCATCTGTGCCAGACCGGCTGGGCCGACTCCGGCGGCGAGGGAGCGCTGATCGCCCTCGACATGATCTACTCGATGAAGCCCGGCGAGTACGTCAAGCAGGGCTGGGGCGGCGTCAACCGCGGTTATTACAGTAACGCCGAGGTGGACAAACTGATCGAGGAAGCGATGGCGACCGTCGACGCCGCCAAACGCGATCAGATCATGCGGCAGGCGTGGAAGCTGGCCGCCGACGACGTGGCCTACATCCCGCTGCACTTCCAGATGGACGTGTACGCCGTCGGGCCGCGCATCGATTACGCGCCGCGCTACAACAAATACGTGTACGCGTGGGACGTCACGTTCAAAAAATAATTTCCCGGTTCCCGAAAGACACCCATAATGCAGACGGTTCTTTTCACGCGAAAAGAACCGTCTGTCTTTGATGAAAGTCTTTTTCCGTCCTTTTCGCTCCGGAATAGACTGCTTTTCCGCGGAGGTGACCTTTAAGGTGCTTCAGTTTCTCGTCAAAAGGCTGACCCAGCTCGTGCTGGTCGTGCTCGTGGTCTCGCTGATCGTGTTCGTGCTCACGAGCGTGCTGGGCAACCCCGTTTACCTTATGGTGCGCGAAAACGCGACGCCCGAGGAGATCGCGGCCGTCTCGGCCTATCTTGGCCTGGACAAACCGCTGTACGTGCAATACTGGATCTTCGTCAAAAACGTTTTGAACGGCAATTTCGGCCAGTCGTACATGTACCACCTGCCGGCGCTGGCGCTGATCACCGAACGGCTTCCCGCCACGCTGGACATCGTCGCCGTGGCCATGGTGCTCTCGATCTTTCTCGGCATCCCGCTGGGCGTATGGTCCGGCGCGTATCCGAAGAGCCGTTTCAGCAAAAGCGTCATGGCCATGTCCATCGCCGGGATCTCCATGCCGTCGTTCTGGATCGGCATGGTGATGATCTATTTCTTCGGCCTGTATCTCGGCGTCCTGCCCGTGTCCGGACGCGGCGAAACGGGCGTGATCTTCGGAATCACGACCAGCCTCGCCACCGCCGACGGCTGGGCACATATCATCCTGCCGTCGATCACGCTGGCGCTGGGCAACGTGGCGACCATCATCCGCCTCACCCGCGCGGGGATGCAGGAAAACATGCGGCAGGATTACGTCAAGTTCGCGCGCGCCAAGGGCGTGCCCAACCGCAAGGTGCTGTTCGGACATGCGCTGAAAAACACGCTGATCCCGGTGGTCACGGTCTTCGGACTGCAGCTGGGCAACCTGATCGCGTTCACGACGATCACCGAGACGATCTACGCCTGGCCGGGCATCGGCAAGCTGCTCATCGACGCGGTGACCAGCGCCGACCGGCCGATCATCGCCGCCTACATTCTGTTCGTCGCTGTGATGTTCGTGTTCATCAATTTCATCGTGGATCTGCTCTACGTCTTCATCGATCCGCGCATCGACTTGCAGTAGGAGGAGGACGAAAAATGTCTGACGCACACGAGAAAAGCCGAGTCGCACGCTTTCTGGATTCGGAACTGTTTTACAATTTCCGCCACTCCCCTACGGCGATCGCCGGAGCGGTGATCGTCCTGCTCGTGATCCTGATCGCGGTCGTGGGGCCGCAGTTCACGGTGCAGAATCCCTACAACATGGCCGAGCTCGACCTGGGCGACGCCTACAAGCCGCCGTTCTGGCTGGAGGGCGGCGACCCCAAGTTCCTGCTGGGCACCGACCAGCAGGGGCGCGACATGGTCAGCGCCATGGTCTACGGCAGTCGCGTCTCGCTGGTCATCGGCCTGCTGGGCACGTTGATGGCCAGCGGCATCGGCATCGTGCTGGGGCTGATCTCGGGCTATTTCGGCGGCAAGGTGGACGCGCTCATCATGCGCTTTGCCGACGTGCAGCTGTCGTTCCCGTCGATGCTGATCGCGCTGTTCCTGATGTCCATGCTGGGGCGCAGCATCACCAACATCCTGCTGTCGCTGATGCTGGTCGGCTGGGTGCGCTACGCGCGCACGGTGCGCGGCGAAACGCTGCGCGTCAAAAAATGCGAATACATCGAAGCCACGCACGTGATCGGCCTGCCGAACTGGCGCATCCTTTACAAGCACGTGCTGCCCAACGTCTTCGCCTCCATCGTCGTGCTGTCCACGATCCAGGTGGGCGGCTTCATCCTCACCGAGGCGACGCTGAGCTTCCTCGGCCTGGGCGTGCCGATCTCGCGCCCGTCGCTTGGCATGCTCTGCAACGACGGCTTCACGGTGCTTTACAGCGGCCTGTGGTGGGTCTCAATCCTGCCGGGGCTGTACATCATGATCATCGTGTTCGGCATCAACCTCCTCGGCGATTTTCTGCGCGACGAGATGAATCCCAAGCTGAAATGAGGCCCGCCATGGACGACAAACTTCTTTTGCAGGTGAAGCACCTGCGCACGTGGTTCAAAACGTTCAAGGGCACGGTCAAGGCCGTGGACGACGTGTCGTTCGACATCAGGCAGGGTGAAGTGCTGGCCGTGGTCGGAGAGTCCGGCGGCGGCAAATCGGTGACGGGCTTCTCGCTGATCCGCCTGATCGAAGAGCCGGGCTTCATCGAATCGGGCGAGATCCTGTTCGACGGCAAAGACCTCATGACGCTTTCCGAACACGAGATGAACAAGCTGCGCGGCAAGGACATCTCCATGATCTTCCAGGATCCGATGACCTCGCTCAACCCCGTCTACACGATCGGCCAGCAGCTCGACGAAACGCTGCGGCTGCACACGTCAATGAATACGGCCGAGCGCCGCCGGGCCAGCGTCGACCTGCTCAGGGCCGTCGGCATTTCCAATCCCGAAAGCCGGCTCAAGAACTATCCGCACCAGTTCTCCGGCGGCATGAGGCAGCGCGTGGTCATCGCCATCGCGCTGGCGGCCCGCCCGCGGCTGATCATCGCCGACGAACCGACGACGGCGCTAGACGTGACGATCCAGGCGCAGATCCTCAAGCTGATGACCGACCTGATCCGCGCCGAAGGCTGCTCGCTGATGCTGATCACCCACGACCTCGCCGTGGTTTCGGAGGTCGCCGACCGCATCAACGTGATGTACTGCGGCAAGATCGTCGAGAGCGGCGCCGCGCGCGACGTGATCGACCGCAGCGCGCATCCCTACACCCATGGATTGATCAGCTCCATTCCCGACCTGAGCACGGAAAAAGAGCGCCTCGACACGATCCCCGGCATCGTCCCCAACATGTTCGCCCTGCCTTCGGGATGCTATTTCAGTCCGCGCTGTTCCTGCGCTCAGGAACGTTGTCGCCGCGAAGCGCCGCAGCTGCGCGAGATCGCGCCGGGGCATTGCGCCGCCTGCCATTTTCCGCTTCGCGGGGAGGTGAAGTAACATGGCTTGTCTGCTTTCAGTCAAAAATCTCGAACAGCGTTTCGACCTCGACCGCTCGTTCCTCAGCCAGCTCCGCTTCGAAGGCGGGCGCGTCGTGCGCCGCAAACGCGTCGTCCACGCCGTCAACGGCATCAGCTTCGATCTCGAAGAAGGCCAAGTCTACAGCCTTGTCGGCGAATCTGGGTGCGGCAAATCGACGGCCGCGCGCAGCATCATCCGCCTGATCGAACCGGCCGGCGGCTCGGTCCGCTACCGCGGGCAGGACATCGCCCACATCCCGCTGGACGAGATGCTGCCGCTGCGCAAGAAGATGCAGATGATCTTCCAGGACCCTTACGCTTCGCTCAACCCGCGCCAAAACGTCATGGAGATCCTCACGGAGCCGATGCTGTTCCACAAGGTGGCGAGCGGCAAAAAGGAAGCGCGCGCCCGCGCGCTCGACCTGCTGTCCCGCGTCGGCATCCGTCCCGAGCAGGCGAGCCGTTATCCGCACCAGTTCTCGGGCGGACAGCGCCAGCGCATCGGCATCGCCCGCGCCCTGGCCGTGGAACCGGAATTCATCATCGCCGACGAACCGGTGTCGGCGCTGGACGTGTCCATTCAAGCCCAGATCCTCAACCTGCTCATGGATCTGAAGGACGAGTTCCACTTCTCCTATCTGTTCATCGCCCACAACCTCTCGGTGGTCAAGCACATTTCCAATCAGGTGGCGGTCATGTACCTCGGCAGCATCGTCGAGAAGGGCAGCAAGGAGCAGATCTTCGCGTCTCCGCAGCATCCCTACACCAAGGCGCTGTTCTCTTCGATCCCCACGCTGACGGGACACAACATGCGCAACGCCGAAGGGCTGGAAGGCGAGATCCCCAGCGCCGTGAACCTGCCGTCGGGCTGCTGCTTCCACACGCGCTGCCGCTGCGCCATGCCCGTCTGCTCGCAGTGCGCGCCCGAAGAGCGCGAGATCGCGCCGGGGCATTGGGTGCAATGCCATCTTTTTGATCAGTAAAAACCTTTGACGCTCGTTCGAAGGCTTTCTATAATCGACAATGGAAAAAGGGGAGGAAACGCTTTTCCTCTCCTTTTTTCGCAGCGGCCGTTTCGATTCCATCATTTTTTCAGGAAAGGGTGTTTCCCATGGATCTTGTCATTCTGGCTCTGGCGCTTCTGATCGCGCTGCCCGCGGCGGCGCGCGCTTGCACGACCGTGGTGATCGGGCGCGAAGCTTCGCCGACGGGGCACGTGATCGTCGGGCACAACGAAGACGACGGCGGCCGTCTCGTCAACCGCCACGGTTACGTCCCCGCCGCCGACCACGCTCCCGGCGAAACGCTGCCGGCCGAAGATGGTTACGCGCTCATCCCGCAGGCGGCGCACACGCACGGATTCTACTGGAGCGAGATGAAGGGCGCCTCCGGCGGCATGTCGACGGCCGACTCCTTCTACAACGACCAGGGCGTGCTGATCGTCAGCGACAGCTGCGTCGACTCCAAGGAAGACCTCGAAGACGCCTCGCGGCTCAGCGAGGGCGGCATCGGCTTCAACCTTCGCCGCGTCATGGCCGAGCGCGCCAATTCCGCCCGCCACGCCGTGGAAGTGGGCGTCGAAATGCTCGAACGCTACGGTTACGTTTCCTCCGGTCGCACCTACACCTGCGCCGACGCCGACGAAGCGTGGATGCTTCAGGTCGTCAGCGGCCGCCGTTACGCCGCGCGCCACGTCGGCGACCGCGAGGCGGCGTTCATTCCCAATTACTATACGATCCACGAGATCGATTTCGACGACCGCGACAACTTCATCGTCTCGCCCGATCTGGTCGAGTACGCGCAAAAGAAAGGCTGGTACGATCCCGCTCAGGGCGCGTTCGACTTCGCGCGCGCCTATCAGGCCGAGAAGGATTGGATGGGGCCGGGCAACACGTACCGCAGCGCCGCCGGCTATTCGATCCTGACGCGCAGCCCCTTCTGGCGCGAAGACCGCTACCCCTTCGCCGTCGTGCCGAAGCGTCCCGTCGCCGTGGAACAGGTCATGGAAATCCTGCGCTGCTACTACGAAGGCTCGTTCCTCGACCCCGCCTGGGCGCGTATGCAGTTCCCCGGCGGCGCGCCGCACGATACGGAGATCCGCCGTATCTGCACGGGCACGACCATGGAATCGTCCGTCACCGTCTTCGGCGATCGGGATCGTCCCGAGACCACGACGATGTGGCTGTGCGCAGGGCGCCCGAGCGAACTGCCCTATCTGCCCTTCCATCCTTTCTGCGGCGTGCCCGCCGCGCTGGACACGATGGGAGACGAAGCGCCGGCGCTTTTGGCCGTTCACTGCCGCCCCGACGCGGAGATCGCGACATGGCGCGACAACGGCTGGCAAAAGCTGCGCGACTTCCAAAACCTCTTCGAACTGGTCTTCCAGCAGCATCACGACGAGCACGAACGCTGGCTGTGGAGTTACGAAAACGGCCTTGCGCGGCGCGAAAGCGAACTGCAGGCGCGCGTCGCGGCGCTCGACGACAGAGAACGCGCCGCCGCGCTGCTGCGCGAGCGCGACGCAGCCGTCGCCGCCGAAGCGTTGGCCGCCATCGGCGAGCAGGAGAAAAACTTGCGCCCCGTCGCCGTCAGCGCCTCCCCCGCCGCCACGGCGATGGACAGCGCCGAAGAGATCGAGTTCAGCTTCGCGCTCACGGACGGGCGCATCCCCTCCGAGGACGCGCTGCTGCTCACGCTGGGAGGCACCAACGCCCGTCTGATGGGCATCCGCCCCGTCGCCGGTTCGTTGCGAGCCGAAGAGGGCCGCTGGACTGTCCGCGTTAAAGCCGCCGATCTGCAGAAAGCCGGCGTGCCCGGGACCTTCGATTACTGGCTCGGAGGACGCGACCAATGGGGGCGCTCCTTCGGCGGCCGCTGCTTTTTCACGTTCACGGAGCGAACGGCATAGGAAATGTTCCACGTGGAACATTTCGCGCCGGACACAGTCAGTCGTGCGATCTCTTCAACATGAAAAATCCACGATGAAGGAAACGCCGCGGCCCGGTCAGCGCTGACCGGGCCGCGGCGTTTTTATCTCATACTGATTCTTTGCGGAGCGGTTAGAACAGGTTGCCGTCCGCGTCGAATTTCAGTTCGTACGGCGCGCCGACGACCTCCATGTGCGAATGGGCGGCGACCGCCGGGAGCAATGCCTCGGAGACTTCGATCTCGTCGAGGGCAAGGGTGTTTTTGATGCGCACGAGGCGCAATTTCGACGGGTCGAGCACGTTGCAGGTCTTGATGCAGCCCTGGATGGCCTGACGGTCGCTCTTCAGCACCATGGGGATCTTCACCGTCAGCGGCACGGTGGAAGTGATGGCGTTCGGATAGGTCTGCTCCATGCTGAACTTTTCGTAGGCGCGCATGGTGGTCACGTCGAGCATGCCCAGACCGTTGCCGTTGCCGTGCGAGACGTCGGTGATGTCGAGCGCGGCGACGCGGGTGATCTTCGGGCCGCCGGAGGCGTAAGGCGTGTTGTAGCGTCCCACCACGTTGGTGTCGAAGCCCGTGCCGGCGATGTTCTTGCCGATCTCGTCCATGATCAGCACGTCGAATTCGTCGAGCTGGATCTTGGCCAGCAGCTCCCATGCGCGTTCGAGCAGCACCGGTTCGCGCCCGAGCACTTCGTCTTTGCGCATCAGTTCGATCTGCGCCGTCTCGTGATAGGCGTTTTCCAGCAGCGCCACGCAGCAGAGCACGTTCTTCTTGGCCAACGTTACGGCGGCGATGGCGGGAATGTTCTCGGCCATGTGCCCGAAGCCTTCGGCGTGGCAGAAGTCCGCGCCTTTCTGCTTGCCCATGCCGATGGCGCACATCTTGCAGATGCCGCTCTCCACTGCGCCGCGAAATCCCGTGTGCGGCTTGACGCGGTTGACGATGATGATGGCGTCGGCCGCGTCGGCATACTTGTCGAGGTAGACGGGACGACCGTTGGCAGCCGTGCCGAGCCGTACCGTTTCCATCGTGGAACGAACCGGCGCACCCATGGTTTCTTCGCTGATGCCGAGGCCGGCCAGCATGTTTTTCTGTCCTTCGGCGGTGGCCCCGCCGTGGCTGCCCATGGCGGGGAAGATAAAGGGCTCGCCGCCTCGCCTTTTCACCGCTTCGACCAGCGTCCTGATGATCAACGGATAGTTGGTGATGCCGCGGCTGCCGGCGGTGATGGCAACGGTCATACCGGGCGCGACGGAATCGAGATAGCGCCCCGTTTCCAGCCCGGTACGCAGCTCGCCGGCGGGGTCCGGCACGCAAGGGCGGGGAAAGTTCTGGCGGACTTTCACGAACCGGGGGATCCGGATGGGATCCAGCGCTTCATCGATGAACGACATGAACATGCACTTCCTCTTCATGGGAAAATAGCGATCTTTCGAGGCGGCCCCGCGCAGGCGCGCGCATTCTCGGAAGTCGGACTGGCGATTCATTCCTATCACAAGTCCCGTTCTTTGTCCAAGTCATGAAAACGCATAAGGTTATGAGCCGGCGGCTATGCGGCGAAAAACAGCCGCCGCCAAGGAAGCGGAGAGCCGCTTTTCCGTCGGCTACGGCTGAATCATAGTCTGGATGATCTGTTTCAACTCGGTCCCCTTTTGCATCGTGTAAAGGGGCACGCCCTTTGGGGCGCACAACGCAGTGAAATAACCGTCGGCATTGCCGTCGGCGCGCACGATCACGTAGTCGGCGTCGCCGGCGAACGACAAAAACGGCTCGGAATTTTTATAGCGCCGGGCCATGCCTCCAAGATGCATGGCGACCACACTGACGTTGTGCTTCTTCGCCTCTTCCACGATGCGGCGGCACCGTTCGCACTCGTCGAGTATGCTCATTCCGGCAACGACGTGGCTGATCCGTCCGTCGCGGGTGACAACGGCGCCCGTCGCATCGGAACCAAGCGAACAGCAGCACACGCTGTTGCCGCATCCCAGCACGGCAAAAAGCGTACGGCATGAATTCCAGTCCACGTCTTCGGGCTTGATGTCAAGGCCGTATTCATACTCGATCTTGAGGCGGTGAGCAAAGATCTTTGCCAAATTGGCGTCGATGCACTGCCCAAAGCCCGTGATCAGCACCGGTGCCCCGAGTTTCGGAATCGGAGGGTTCCCGGCCGCAGCCACGCCCGACTGCAGGAGGGCTGCGCAGAGAAGCGGCCCCCAGCGGAAAAGTTTTCTCATTGGCAAAACGCCTCCTCGCTTTACGGGGACGGAGCTTGCGCGTCGCTCTGAGGGAACGGCGGCGCCAACTCCCCGTGTATTATCGCCGATCGCATAAGTCGGCCCATTTCCCCGCGATTATAGCACAGGAGCGCGCACGGTTCTCGATCGCCCCGCAGCACAAAAAAACCGCCGCGCCGCTCGGACCGGCGAGAGCTCGTAACGGGCTCCCGTTCGCGTCACGGGCGCAGCATGGCGGGGATAAGCTGCTTCAGGTCGGCGGTCTTTTCGATCGTGCAGAGCGGCACGTTTTTTTCGGCGCAGAGAGCGGTGAAGTAGCCGTCCTGATTGCCGTCGGCGCGAACGATCACGAAATCCGCGTCGCCGGCGAAAGGCAAAAACGGCTCCGAATTCTTGAGACGGCGCGGCTCGCCGCCGATGTGCATGGCGATCACCTTGACGCCGTGCTTTTTCGCCCCCGCCAGGATCTCGGAACAGCGGGCCGATTCGTCGAGAATGCTCAGTCCCGATACCGTCGGGCTGGGCCTGCCGTCGCGGGTGATGACGATCGCCGTCGAATCGGCGTCGAACGAGCAGCAGTACACGCTGCTGCTGCATCCCAGCACGGCGAAGACCGTCCGGTATTTGCCCCAGTCCACGTCCTGCGCGGGCACGTCGAGCTTATATTCGTAATCGATCTTGAGGCGGCGGGAGAGGATGTTGACCAGGTTGGCGTCCTGACTCTGACCGAAGCCGGTGATCAGCACGGGCGCTTCGACGCGGGGCAGCGACGGGAGTTCGGCAGCCGGGGTTCCGCCCCGCGCGAAGACCGCCCAGATAAGGATGGCGAGGCAGGAAAAATTCTTCATCGTTGAAAGATCTCCTTGATCATTACGGCAGCTGGTTCGCTTCGTTTTTTTCATTTGACAATCGGAGCGCCCCGTGTTAGTTTGAGGAATCCATACTGCGCCATGAGGTGAAACAATCCGTTTCCCGGGATTATAGCACATGCGCAGGCAATTTTATTTTCGGCAACGGAGGCCTTTGGATGAAAAAACTTTTCCTGCTGCTGACCGCTCTGACGCTGGCGTGCCGCGCCCCGGCCGCGGCGGCGGACAAGAAGCTGACCGTGGTCGCCACTGTTTTTCCGGCCTATGACTGGGTACGCGTCATTCTCGGCGAACGGGCCGAGCAGGTTCGCCTGAAACTGCTTTTCGACAATGGCGTGGACCTGCACAGCTATCAGCCTACCGTCAACGACATGATCATGGTTTCGTCGTGCGACCTCTTCATCGGCGTGGGCGGCGCTTCCAACAGCGCCCTGTCCGGCGCGGTCGGCAAGGACGTGGCCGTGATCGATCTGCTTGCCTCTCTTGGCGAGAGCGCCCGGGAAGAAGTTCCCGCGGCCGGTGAAACGTCGGAGCATCGCCATCATGATCACGCGCACGAAGAGCCGGAGCTGGACGAACACGTGTGGCTGTCGCTGCGCCATGCCCAGCGCTTCTGCCGTCTCATCGCCGAGAAGCTGGCGGCACTCGATCCCGAGGGCGCGCCGCTCTACCGCGCCAACGCCGCGGCCTACATCGCCCAACTGCAGGCGCTCGACGGCGAATACGCGGCCATGGCCGCCTCGGCCAAGCGCCGCACCGTCGTCTTCGCCGACCGTTTCCCCTTCATCTACATGACCGAAGACTACGGACTGGAGCACTACGCCGCTTTCAGAGGCTGTTCGGCCGAGAGCGAAGCCAGTTTCAAAACCGTGGCCGTTTTGGCGGGCAAGGTCAAAGAACTTGACTTGCCCGCCGTGCTGGTGTTGGAAAACTCGGACCGCAAGATCGCCGCAACGGTGCTGCGCACGGCCGGCGGCCGGGAGCGGAAGATCGTCGCCATGAACTCCATGCAGTCCTGTACCGCCCGGGATCTGGAACGCGGCGTGACCTACCTTTCGATCATGCAAGACAACCTTGCCGCGCTGCGCGAAGCGCTCGACTAGGACGGGAAGACCTCCATGGCTCTGCTTACCTGCGAAAATGTCGCCGCCGGCTACGAGGGCGCGCCGGTGATCGAAGGGCTGAACTTCGCCGTCGAGCGCGGCGACTATCTCTACATCGTCGGCGAAAACGGCTCCGGCAAAAGCACGCTGATGAAGACCGTCCTCGGCCTGATCAAGCCGCGGACGGGACGCGTCGTCACCGGCGAAGGACTGAAACGGACCGAGATCGGTTACCTTCCCCAGCAAACCGCCGTGCAGAAAGATTTTCCCGCCAGCGTCAGGGAGATCGTGCTGTCGGGCTGCCTGAACCGCATGGGGCTGCGGCCGTTTTACACGCGCCGGGAAAAAGAACTGGCGGCGCGGAACATGGCCCGTCTCGGCGTGACGCCCCTGGCCAGTCATTGCTACCGCGAACTTTCGGGAGGACAGCAGCAGCGCGTGCTCCTCGCCCGCGCGCTCTGCGCCACGCGCAAGCTGATCATGCTCGACGAGCCAGTGACCGGCCTCGACCCCAGAGTCACGACGGAAATGTACGAGCTTGTGGCGGCGCTGAACCGCGACGAAGGGCTCACGGTCGTCATGATCTCCCACGACATCGCCGCCGCCGTGCGCTACGCCGCGCATATCCTCCACCTCGGCGGAGGAAAATACTTCTTCGGCTCCCGTGCAGAATATCTGGGCAGCGCCGCCGGCCGGATCTTCACGCACCGCGAAGGGGGAAAGCAGTGATGTCCGCCATGTTCACCCAACTCGCCGCGTATTTTCAGTATCCTTTCGTGCGCTACGCGTTCATCGTCGGCGTGCTCGTGGCGCTGTGCTCGTCGCTGCTCGGCGTGACGCTGGTGCTGAAACGCTTCTCGCTGATCGGCGACGGCCTGTCGCATGTGGCCTTCGGCGCCATGGCCGTGGCCGCCGTGCTGAAGATGAACAGCACCACGGCGCTGACGCTCCCCGTCACCGTGGCCTGCGCCGTGCTGCTGCTCCAGGGCGGGAGGACTCGCCGCATCAAAGGCGACGCCGCCGTCGCCATGCTCTCCGTCAGCGCCCTCGCCATGGGCTATCTGCTCATGAACGTTTTTTCGCGCTCGGCCAACCTGTCCGGCGACGTGTGCAGCATCCTCTTCGGTTCCTTCTCGATCCTCACGCTGGATCCGTTCGAGGTCAAACTCTGCGCCGTCCTCTCCTTTGTCGTCATCGCCGTGTTCGTGCTGTTCTATCACAAGATTTTCGCCGTCACGTTCGACGAAGAATTCGCCGCCGCCACCGGCACGCGCGCCGGGCTGTACAATCTGGTCATCGCCGTCGTCATCGCCGTGATCATCGTGCTGGCCATGAATCTCGTCGGTTCGCTGCTGATTTCGGCGCTGATCATTTTTCCGGCGTTGAGCGCCATGCGGCTGTTCACATCGTTCCTCTCGGTCACGCTCTGCTCCGCCGCCGTTTCCGTGCTGTGCGCCGCCGCCGGCATCGTCGTCTCCGTGCTGGCGGGGACGCCTGTCGGATCCACCATCGTCGCCGGCAACATCCTCGTCTTTCTGCTCTGCGCGGCACTCGGCCGCCTGAAAGGGGCCGCACGATGAAACGCCTCGCCGCAGCGCTGTTCCTCCTCGCGGCGCTGGCCCTCCCCGCGCCGGCCGCGCCGGATATCGACCTCGCCGCCATGGGGCGCACGATGCTGTTCGCCGCCGTCTACGACATCAAGAACAATCCCGAAAGCTACCTCGGCCGCCGCATCAAAATGACCGGCCAGTTCGCCATCATTCAGGGCGCCGACGCTCAGGGACAGCCCGATCCCGACAAGATTTTCTACAACTGCGTCATCCCGATGGCGCAGAACAGCCTCGAGTTCGGCGTCGCCGGCGAGCTGTACTACCCCGAAGATTTCCCCGATCTCGAAGCCCCCATCACCGTGGAAGGCGTTTACGAGAAATACGAGGACAACGGCACAACCTACTACCGCGTCGGCCAGTCCGCCATCGACTTTTAACGCCACCTCTTAACGGAACGGCCCGACGGCGAGCGAGCGCCCAGATGTTAAGGCTTTCTCAAGAATCGATTGACAGTCCTATGACGCACGCGATGACAGAAAAAGGCGCTGAGAGACAAGTCTCTCAGCGCCTTTTTCATAATGCCGGGGGAACGACACTTCCGCTTTTTCCCTCTCCAGTCTGCGGGCGCGCCGCAAAAAGCGGCGGTTTTTCTCGAAGCCTTGGCCGTCCCTTCCCCACTTTTTCGGGAACCAGCGTCACTTGACGCGCACATAAAGGCCCGCCGTGCCGCCGTCGTACACGTCGGTGTCCGCCGAGGTCGTGCCGACGCGCAAACCGTTGGCGGCCGCCATTTTCTTCAGGTTTTCGCGCACGCCTGCCTCGGCCCCCGCCACCTTGTAGCCGACGAACCACTGTCCCGCGTCGGCTCCGGCGATAAATTCGTACCGATCGCCGCTCAGCTTCTCCGGCGCGGTCACGTAGGTTTTCAGTTTGGCGATGTCGGGCGACAGCGCGCCGCCGACGTTATCGGCGTAATACAGCCCGGCCGCCAGCTTGAGGCTGTGCAGATCGGCGACGATCCGCGTCGCTTCGGCCTTGTCGGCGCTCGATCCCATCGTCAGCATCATGCTGCCGGAAAGAATGCCGATCACCGTGACCACGATCAGCAGTTCGATCAGCGTAAACCCCTTGCTCCTTCGCACCTTCCTCATTCTCCGACCACCTCGTCTTCGCCGAAATCAAGCGCCGGATCGGGCGCCAGCCCGACGTTATCCCGGCGGCCGCTCTGCCAGGCCGCGTAACCGGCGGCGGCCACCATCACCGCGTTGTCGGTGCAGAACATCTTCGAGGGCAGAAAGCTCTTCCAGCCCTCGTGTTCCGCCACCGCGCGGCGAAAAGCGCTGTTAGCCGCCACGCCGCCGGAAATCGCCACTGACTTCACGCCCGTCAGCCTCACGGCCTGTTCGAGACGGGCGATCAGCGTCTTCACCACCGTGTTCTGGAACGAAGCGCAAAAGTCTTCCAGCGGAATTTCTTCGCCCTTCTGACGCAGACGGTTCACCTGATTGATCGCCGCCGTTTTCAAACCGCTGAAGCTGAAGTCCAGCCCTTCCAGATTGTGCAGCACGTCGGGAAACTCGAAAGCGCCCGCGTCGCCCGCGGCGGACAGGCGGTCGATCACCGGGCCGCCGGGATAAGGCAGGCCGAGCGCTTTCGCCACCTTGTCGAACGCCTCGCCGGCCGCGTCGTCCTGCGTGGCCCCCAGCATCTGATATTCGCCGCAGCCCCTGACGAGCACGATCTCGGTGTGCCCGCCGGAGACGACCATGCACAGAAAAGGGAACTTCAGGTCTTCATGATCGATCATGTTGGCGTAAATGTGCCCTTCCAGATGATTGACGCCGAGAATGGGAACCTTCCACGCCTGCGCGTACGCCTTGGCCGTCATCACGCCGACCAACAGCGACCCCATCAACCCCGGGCCGCACGTCACCGCCACGAGGCCGATCTGCTTTGCGGGATCGGCGACGCCGCCCTCGTCGAGAACGGCCCGCGTCAGCGGCAGGATCGCCTCCAGATGCATGCGCGAAGCGTACTCGGGCACGACGCCGCCGAACGCCGCGTGCCGTTCGATCTGGCTGGAGATCTTCCAGCTCAGGACGCGCCGCGGTCCTTCGAGCAGCGCCACCGACGTGTCGTCGCAGCTGCTCTCGATCCCCAGCGTCAGAAAACGCCCGTCTAGTGGCAGCATCCGCTGCATCCGCTGCACGATCCCGAGCAGCACGCCTTTCTCCGCAACGGTTCGCCCTCTTCATGGACGAACGCCTTGCCCCCGCATTTCGGACAGCGCGACGGGCGGGCGTCGGAGCTGATCCGCTCGCCGCAGAGCGCGCACTTGAACACATGCCCAGCCATTGTCACTCACCTCTCGGGAATCGTCAATTTCACGGAATATCCGTCGTAGCCGAAAACGACCTCGCTGCCGCCGCGCGACTGCGAACGCGGCACGCCGAAAGCGATCGCGTCCTGCGTATCGGGGGCCAGATTGCCCGTCTCCTTGGAAAGCAGACTCGTGTAAATGCGCCCGGGCGGCAGCGGCTCGCCGTTGACTGTCAGCTTGCCGGGATCGAAGTTCCAGCGGTTCATGGCCCGGTAGCCGAGGATCACCAGGTTGCACTTGGCGCGGGCCGCCTTGTCGATATACGACGCGTTCCAGACGATGTCGTCGGGAAAGTTGCCAGGCTCGGCGTAGATCCGTGCCGACAGCGTCCGGTCCACGAACTGGAACTGCAGTTTGGCGTCGGCACCGACCATCAGGTCGCCGACGCGCGTGCCGCCGATCCACAGCAGCACCGAGCGGGCTCTCATCAATTCTTCGTCCTTGTTCGCCGAAGCGGCAAAGGCCGAAACTGCCCCCATCGTCAGAAGCATCGCCGTCCCAAGAAGTTTTATCATTTTCTTCATTCTCACAAACTCACCTCTGTTTTTCTGCGCCCGCGGACAGCCGGCGTCATTTCTCCCGCGGCGTTTTCCGACGGACGGCCTGAAAGATCAGGCTCCACTCTTCGCACTTCAGTTTCAAAGTCGTTATACCATAAACGGCCGCGCACGCCGCGGCGATTCCGACGATCCAGAGCCCGCGCCGCAGCAGCGAAGCGTCGGCCGGATAACGCCACAGCGTTCGCCACGCCAGTCCCGCCGCAAGCGTCAGCGCGCAGGAGACGGCGATCTTCGCCAGCCAGCCGGCCGAAAACAACCGCAGCGGCGCCGTCATGGCACGACGCAGCAACGCAACGCCGACGCCGCTGGAAAACGTGAACGCCAGCGAACTGGCCAGCGCAATGCCGTTCATCTTCATCGGCGACACCAGCGCCGCCGAGAACAGCAGCGTGCCCGCCACGCTGGCGGCCGTCATCGTCATCGCCGCGCGCGGCAGCGAACGGGCGAAAAGCGCGCGCATCAGCACCGTCGCACAGGCCATGCCCGGCAGTCCCAGCGCCGCGTAAAAAAGCGTCGAGGCCGTGCCGCGCCACGCTTCCGCGTCAAAAGCGCCGCGGAAGAACAGAAAATTCACCGCTTCGCTGGACACGAGCAGCGTTCCCAACGTCACCGGCAGGATCACGAACAGCGCGAAGCGCAGCGCGTCGCGCAGCGTGCCCGCAAATACCTCGTCGCCCTGCCGCACGCAGCGCGCCAGTTCCGGCAGCACCGCCTGCGAGATGGCGATCACCACCAGGCCGAGCGGCAGCTGGATGACGCGGTTTGAATAGTTCAGCATGGAGATGGAACCGTCGGACAGGAACGAACCGAACAACCGCCCCAGCACGGGATTGACCTGGTTCAGCGACAGCCCGGCCGCGTAGGGCAAAAACAGTGCCAACATGCGCCTCAGATCGGGATCCTGCCAATCCGGACGGGCGGGCACCAGCAGCATATCCTTGCGGCAAACCGTCCACCACCACTGAAACGCCAGCTGCGCTGCGCCGCCCAAAAGCACCGCGCCGACCAGGCTCTCCACGCCGAATCTTGACGCGCAGAACAGGACGGTCATAATATAGACGGCGTTGCTGAGCGCCGGCGCCAGCGCCGGCACGAAAAAGCAGTTCAGGCTGTTGAGCGCCCCCATCGCCAGCGCAGACACCGAGATCAGCAGCAGGAACGGAAAAAGCTGCCGCGTCATCGCCACCGCCAGCGCTTTCTTTTCGCCCGCGAAGCCCGGCGCGATCAGGGCGATCAACTGCGGGCTGAACACGATGCCGACGGCCACCGCCAGCGCGCCGGCGCCGAGGATCACCGTCAGCGCCTGACGGGCCAGACGCTCGGCACGGCGATGCCCGTCCCGCTCCAGAACCTGCGAGAACACCGGCACAAAGGAAGCCGACAGCGCGCCCTCGGCCAGCAGCTGGCGGCCGAGATTGGCGACGGTGTAGGCCACGAAAAAGGCGTCCAGCGAACGTCCGGCGCCGAAATACGCCGCGGTGATCACCTCGCGCAGCAGCCCGAGAACGCGACTTGAAAACGTGCCGATCATCATCGTCAGGGCGTTGCGGATCATGTTTCCCGATTTTTCACTTGCCATGAAGTTTCTCCCGCTCTCACGCGAGTTTTCGCGGATTTTCCATAAAAGAGACCCGCCCCGCTGAAACGGAAATGTTCCACACGGAACATTTCCGTTCGGGGTGGTCAATCGAAAGGAGCCGCAAGAAAATATGAGAATCCATACCACCGTCTGGGGCGTCGGCAATCCCCTGCTGCGTGACGACGCCGTCGGGCTCGAGGTGGTGCGTCTGCTCGGCAAGAGGAAACTGCCGAACTTTTCGCTGCGCCTCTGCGAGCTGGCGCCCGCCAATTACCTCGCCACGCTGAAAAAGGAATGTCCGCGCCGTTTTCTGCTGATCGACGCCTCCGACATGGGGCTGCCGCCCGGAAGCCTGCGCCGTTTCCCGCTGGCACGCGTCGACGATCCGTCCTTCACCAGCCACGATCTGCCGCTGCCGCAGCTTTTAGCCGGCGTGCTGCCGCCTGACTGCGAAGTCTGGGTCATCGCCATTCAGCCGCAAAGCGCTGCCTTGGGCATCGGCCTTACGTCCGTCGCGGCAAAAGCGGCGCAGGCGTGCGCCAAACTGATCGCCGCAGGGCAAAGCGACCAAATCGACGCGCTTGAAAAGAGTGGGGAATCGTCCGTTTAATTGAGCCGAAACGAATCGCCCAGGTAATATTTTCTCGCAAAGGGATCGTCGGCAATTTCCGCGGACGTTCCCTTCACCTTGATTTCGCCCTGATAGATGATGTAGGCGCGGTCGGTGATGGCCAGCGTGTCGCGCACGTTGTGGTCGGTGATCATGATGCCGTAGCCCTTGTCCTTCAGGGTTTTTACGATCTGCTGAATATCGCCGACCGCGATCGGGTCGATGCCGGCGAACGGCTCGTCGAGCAGGATGAAATCGGGATCGAGCGCCAGCGTGCGGGCCACTTCCAGCCGGCGGCGCTCGCCGCCGGAAAGGGAATAGCCCATCACGTCGACGAGCGCCGTCAGGCCGAATTCCTCCACCAGCCCGTCGATGATCTGCCGGCGCTTCTTCGTCTCGATGCCGCGCTCCTGCAGCACCAGATCGATGTTGTCGCGCACGGACAGGCTGCGGAACACCGAGGCTTCCTGCGGCAGATAGCCGATGCCGCAGCGGGCGCGCTGGTACACGTGCAGTCCCGTGATGTCGCGGTCGTCGATCCTGACGACGCCCGAATCGGCCTCGATCAGGCCGACGATCATGTAAAAGCTCGTCGTCTTGCCGGCGCCGTTGGGGCCGAGCAGCCCCACCACCTCGCCGGTGCTGAACTCGAGGCTGACGTCGTTGACGACGTGGCGTTTCTTGAAGCTCTTGTTCAGCCCCGTCGCGCTCAGCGTTTTGACGGCGCTCATTTCTTGCCGCCCTTTTCGCTTCCCGCAGTAGGGGCGCCATTCTTCGCGGGCGTCCGCGGTGACGGTTTCAGATTCGTCAAGTCCACGGAGATGCGCGGCGTTCCTTTGGCCTCGAGCCGCCCGGTGTCGGGATGGTAAATCAGCGTCTGGGCGCTGATGCGGCGGCCGTCCTGTACGGCTCGGGCGTTGCCCGTCGCCGTCACGACATTGCCGCCCACGGAGTAGACGAGTTTTTCGCATTCGATCGTCGTCTCTTTGGTCCTGCCGCTTTTGGACTGCACGTGAATCTTGGCGCTGCCGGTTCCCGTCAGCGTATCGGCCGCGCGGGAATAGGACAGCTCGTCGCACCAGAGGCGCGAAACCTTCTCTTCATCCTGCTGCACGACCGTGACGTTCCCCTTTCCTTCGGCCGCGCGAAGCCCTTGGGCATCGTAATCGCCGCTCAGCGCGGCGCAGGTCATGACCATGCTGCGGTCTTTGTCCTCGAAATGCGTCACGTCCTCGGCGCCGAAAGTCTGCCCGCTCAGCCGCGCCGTGGCCGCGCGCAGCACGCGGCTGCCGAAGGCGGCGTCCACGCTCCCCTTCATCGCATAGCTGCCGCCGGAAACGGAAAAGTCGGCCGTCAGCTCGGCACACACGGCGTCGATCTTTTCGCCGCGATACGTGCCGAAAACGTGCACGCTCCGCCATAGGCGCGCCTTCTGCGTTTTCGTGCTGGCCTCGCCGTAAGCGGAGGTCAGCGTCACGTCCTCGCGCTTCAGCGTCACGTGCCCCTGCGCCTTGAACTCGCCGCTTTCCATATCGTAGTCCATGGCGTCGGCGGTCAGCTGCGTGGCGACGGGAGCCGCCGGCAGCGCAGCGCCTCCCGCCGCCAGCAGCAGAACGCTCCAAAGAATTTTCGCGGAAAAGTTTCTCATCGCTTATTCGGAATAATCGCCGCCGTCGTTGCCGCCCTTCGTGGGCGCGTTGTCGGCGCGGAAATCGCCGCGGTCGGCGATGATCTTGCGCTCGGGCAGCGGATTCCACGTGCCGCGGCGGTTAACGATCTCAATCACCTTGTCGGCCGTGCCCTCGGCGTTGAACGCCTTGATGAAACGTTCCGCCCAGTATTCCGTCTCGTCGAGAATGCGGTCCAGATATTTGTCGGGCAGGGCGAGGATCTTGTCGCAGAAGGGCAGATTCGCTTTCTTGTAATCGCCCGACTTGCGGCTCATGCCCTTGCCGTCGCAGTACGCGACGATCTCGTTCCACAGATCGGCGGGAATGCCGCGGTCCGCTTCCTTGACGTAGGAATCGCCCTCGATCACCGCGTTGCCCGTGTCGGGCTCCATCTTGATGCCGAAGATAACGTTCTGGAACAGCGTCGCCACGTTGCCCTTGACGATGCCGTATTTGCGGAAGCGGGCGCATTTTTCGATGTCGGTGCCGGAGATGCCGTGCTGAGCGATGCTGACGCCGTAAGGCCGCAGCGCCGCGGCGATCTCCTGCGTGCGCTCGAGGTTGATGCCTTCGTCCTGCCCCATCGTCTTGTCGTAGGTGCCGTGCTTGCTGCCGTTGGAGATGGCGATCAGGTCGGGGAAGATGCCCCACGAGTTGAGCCCGCCGATGAAATACGACGCTTCTTCCACCGTGGAGAACTCGCCCGGTCCCTTGATCTCGCCCACCTCGGCCTCGAGCCCGAAGTACGGCGGCACGTGCATGGCCACGTCGCGCGTGGCGCAGAGATTGTTCCAGTCGTCGAGATGCGAGGCGTCGATCGCCACCGACGTCCAGCCCTTGGCGACGATCTCGCCCATCTGCGCGACCGCCCTCATCACGTCCTCTTTGCCCTTGATGCCGTAATGATCGACGTGCATGGCGAAGACCGCGCCGTGTCCCAGTTCCTGGGAATACTGCACGGCATAATCGACGAGATTGCCGAAATTGGCGCCGCAGTAATTGGTCTCCGACTTGGCGATCTCGATCAGCACGGCGGCGTCGTGTTTTTTGGCGGCGCGCAGCACGCCCTTGGCCGTGAGCGGATGACGGGCGTTCGCCGCCAGCACGATCGCCTCGTTCTCCTTCATGGCGGCGAAAATATCGCGGCCGCTGAACAGCCCCACGTCTTCGCCTTCCCAGCGGTTCCTCACGTTCAAGGGGCGACGGTCGAGCGCTTTGCGGTAAAGTTTGTCGTTGACGTTCATGATCGTTTATACTCCTTTTCTAAAATAGGATTTTTTGAAGAGAAATTTGTCGTTTCCGCAAAAACTTTCAGCTCAATTATAGACTCTGAACGCCATAAGTTCAAACGCTGCGGCGCTTTTGGGGCGTTATTTTCGGACGAAACACAACCGCCTCGGGAACATCGGTAAATTTTCAGAGTAAATGCAACCTCGTCAAAGTAAATGCGACGGGGTTGCATTTACTTTGACAGGACAAAAGCAGCAAGCAGTCATTACGAACACATAATAACGATCAAGATTGCGCTAACGGAGCAAATTCAAGGGGATGAAAAGCTGTTACGAGGAAATTGTCCGAAAAAAGAGCATACAAAAGTGACCCTCAACTGAAA
>NZ_RAWT01000122.1:0-364 GCF_003612005.1 Pyramidobacter sp. CG50-2 | reverse complement strand
CTTTCGTCGGCTGTAAGTGCCTAGGCATCCGTCGTATGCCCTTTCTACCTTAACCTGTTTCAGTTTCGTCCTGTTCGGTTGTCAAATGGCTGGGCGCGCGGGAGGGGGATCCGGTTTCCCGAGGATCTTTCTCCAACGCTGGATGCCGCGCGCTCTTTCGGCGCTTGCTCTTTGGCGTTTTGCGTTTGGCGCTCGGCGCTTTCTTAATCCAGGCATAAAACGCCCGGTTGGGTTCCTTGACTCGAAGAGGGGAAGAGAAGTGGCGTGAAGCGGGGGAAGATGTTTTGGTATTTCTGTCGTGCAAACGTGCAGCTTGTTTCGTTCAGCTTGAGTTCTCGTTCGCTGATGGTGCTCCTTAGAAAGG
>NZ_RAWT01000015.1:0-46737 GCF_003612005.1 Pyramidobacter sp. CG50-2 | reverse complement strand
TGTTTCATGAACGGTATTATCTCAGAGTGACATTTTCTTGGAACAGTTATGGGGGACTTTATCACTGAACAACGACATGTAGTTTTGGGACAGCCTCTCTCAATGACTCATAATTTTCAGACGACAACACACGTAAAGAACAAAACGACGGAATCATTTCCTAAATCTTTATCTCGCTGGGGAAAACTGTTACACTTTTAATGGTTTGGACGTTTCTTTAATCGAGAATTTACGTCAACTCTTTCATGGGCATGAGATAAAGAAATTTTGTTCAAAGCGCCATCTTCAGTTGGACACATTCTTGCCAGATCTTCCTTCTTAAATTCCTTATCGTGCAGTACCGGGCCGTCCATGGGGGCAGCGCGGAGTGTTCTTATAAATCCTGCAAACGGCAGGCAGATTTCAAGGAGGTCATTAGGAATGGAAATGAAACGTTTCTCGGCAGCGGCCTTCGCCAGCGCCGCCCTGCTCTTCTCGGCGGCGGCGGCGATGGCCTGCACGCCCATGGGAGTGGGCGCCAAGGCGTCGGCGGACGGCTCCGTCATGGTGAGCCACACCTGCGACGGCTGGTACGACAACCGCATCAAGATCATTCCCGGCGGCGACCACAAAGAAGGCGAAATGGTCGACATCTACAACGTCATGTGCGTCGACACCCGCCCCAACAAGCCTCTGCGCAAAGTCGGCGAGATCCCGCAGGTCGCGCACACCTACACCTACTTCCAGATCGGCTACCCCTTCATGAACGACCAGCAGCTGATGATGGGCGAATTCACCTGGAGCGGGCGCGACGAACTGGCCTCCACCGAAGGCCTGATGTACATCGAGAACCTCGAGGCGCTCGGACTGGCCCGCGCCAAGACGGCCCGCGAAGCCATCAAGGTCATGGGCGAGCTGGCTGAAAAGTACGGCTACGCCGACGGCGGCGAGACGCTGATCATCGGCGATCCCAAGGAATGCTGGGTCTTCGAGGTCTGCGGCGGCGGCCTGTGGAACAAGGATTCCGGCAACCCCGGCGCTCACTGGGCGGCCAAGCGTCTTCCCGACGACGAAGTGTTCGTCGGCGCCAACCGTTCGCGCCTCGGCGTCATCGATCTGAACGACACCGAGAACACCATGCACTCCACCGACATCACCAAGCTGCCCGAGGCCATGGGCTGGTGGAAGCAGGGCGAGCCCTTCGATTTCTCCACGATCTTCAACCCCGAGCCTTACGGTTACGCCTACTACGCCGCACGCCGCGAGTGGAGAGCCCTGAACCTGGTCGCTCCTTCCCAGAAGTTCCCCGTGCTGGCCAAGTGGGAGATGTACCCCTTCTCCGTCAAGCCCGACAAGAAACTTTCCGTCAAGGACATCATGGACGTGTACAGCGATCACCTTGAAGGCACCGACTACGACCTCACCAAGGGCCTGGCCGCCGGCCCCTTCGGCTGCCCCAGCCGCTGGCAGACGCCCAAGGACGTTCGTCCCGAAGGCCGCAAGGGCGACGACTGGGAGCGTCCCATCGCGCTGTTCCGCTGCTCCTACAGCTTCGTCTCCCAGAGCCGCGCCGACATGCCCGACGCCGTGGGCGGCGTGCTGTGGTTCGGCGAGGATTCCCCCGATACCACCGTCTACGTTCCCATCTACTGCGGCGTGACCTCCGTGCCCAAGGCGTGGAGCGAGACGAAGCGCCACGTGTTCGACCGCGACAGCGCCTGGTGGGCGTTCAACCTCGTCAACAACTGGGCGACGATCCGCTGGGACGCCATCTATCCCGAGATCCGCGCCAAGAAGGCCAGCTACGAGGACAAGTTCTTCGCCGACCAGAAGACGATCGAAGACCACGCCGTCGAGCTGTACAAGAAGGATCCCAAGAAGGCGGTCGAATACCTGACGGCCTACACCAACAAGGCCATGAACGAAGTCAACGACGGCTGGTGGGATTTCGCCTTCGAGCTGATCGGCAAGTACTGCGACGGCGGCGTCATGCAGCCCGACGGATCGCAGAAGACCCCCGGCTATCCCACGGAATGGCTCAAGGCGGTCGACTTCGGCGGCATGACCGAGCGCGACCTGAAAGCAACCAACAGCAAGTAGTTTTTTCGCTTCCGCACCAGCGTTAAAAAGCCGGCGGAACTTTGCCGCCCCGGCGCAGAAGTTCCCGCCGGCTTTTCGTCTCGTGAAACGGAGAATCCGAACGTCTGACCCAACATAAGGAGGTAAAGGACCATGCGAGCAAAGAGCACTGTCATTTCCAGCGTACTTGGCGCCATGCTTCTCGCCGGAGCGGCTTCGGCCTGCACCGACGTGGTCGTCGGAGCGAAAGCTTCCGCCGACGGTTCCGTCATCACTTCCCATACCGCGGACGGCGCGTTCTACGACGCGCAGGTGCGCTTCATCCCCGGCGGCAAGCATGCCGACGGCGAGATGACGCCCGTTTTCTGGAACATCACCAACGACGAATCCGCCGAGATCACGAAGATCGGCGAAATCCCCCAGGCGCCGGAAACCTACGGCTATTTCCACGTCGGCTACCCCTTCATGAACGAGTACGGCCTGGCGATCGGCGAAAGCACATTCGCCCAGAAAGTCGAAATGAAGACGTTCCGGCCCGACGCGCGCGCCATCCTGACGATCGAGCAGCTCGAAGTCCTCGCGCTGCAGCGCACCAAGACCGCCCGCGAGGCCATCGCCCTGATCGGTTCTCTGGCGGAAAAATACGGATTCCTCGGCTCCTGTGATTTCGAAGGTGAAAGCCTGACGATCGCCGACGGCAAGGAAGCCTGGCTGTTCGAGATCCGTTCCGCCGGCATGATGTGGACGCCCGAAAGCGGCAAGCCCGGGGCGTACTGGGTCGCTCAGCGCGTTCCCGACGATATGGTGCTGATTACCTGCAACGTGGCCCGTATCCAGGAAGTCCATCCCGAAGACACGGACAACTTCATGGCCTCCAAGGACTACCGCCAGTTCGCCATCGACATGGGCTGGTGGGATCCCGCAAGCGGCGTCCCCTTCAACTGGGCGAAGGCCTACGCCCCTTACACGGGCGGCTGGGCGCTGTCGTCCGACTGGGTCCGCAACCGTCTCTACTCGCTGTACCGCCGTCTCGATCCCGACCGCGAGTGGGATCCGCTGGCGGAAGCGACGTCTTATCCCTTCGCCGTCAAGCCCGGCAAAAAGCTCTCCGTGCAGGACGTGCAGGCAATGCTGCGCAGCCATCACGACGGCACGCAATTCGACATGTACGACGCCGACGAATGGTTCATCCGCAAGGACGGCAAGCTCGTCAAAAGCCCTCTGGCCTCGCCGTTCCCCACCCGCGACATGCGCGCGCTGCTGAAGATGAACTACAGTCGCCCGGTCTCGGTGATCAACTGCGCCTACAGCTTCGTCGCCCAGGCCCGCAACGGCATGCCCAAGCCCTTGAGCACCATCCTGTGGTTCGGCTTCGACGCGCCCCACACCACCTGTTACGTCCCCATCTACTGCGGCGCGACCGACACAAAGGCCAGCTGGCGTCAGTTCGACCGCGACAGCTACACGCCCGAATCCGCCCAGTGGACGTTCATGCTCGCCGACGACCTCGTCTTGAAACGCTACGCCGAGGCCATGGCCGATCTCGAAGCCGTGCGCACGCCTCTCGAAAAGAGCTTCTTCGACGAGACGGCCCGCATCGACAAGGAAGGCGCCGAACTTTACAAAAAAGATCCCGCCGCTGTCAGCAAGAGGGTCACCGATTTCACCATCGACTGCATGGACAAGGCCGAAAAAGCCTGGCATCAGCTGAACAGGACGTTGATCACCAAGTACATCAACAACAAGAAGAGTTAAGCGTCTGGAAACGCCTGAACGGTTCAGCGCCGCTTCCGCAGGGAAAACGGCCTGGATCGTTCAGTTGCTTCATCAATTCTTATCTTTCACTGGAGGTTTTTTCATGAAAAAGTTATCCGCCGTTTTTGTCGCCTTGCTCGCCGCCTGCGTGCTGAGCAGCTTCGCGTTCGCCGTGGAAGTGCCCAAGCTGAACGCGCCCTTTATCGTTACCACCTGCGGCCAGAGCCCCGGCGCCGTCATGGTGCACATGTCGGCCATGCAGTCGAAGATCGCAGCCAACCACGACAACAAACTCACCGCCGACAAGCTGGCCGCCGCCAACGCCAAGACGCTGATCGTCACTTCCGGCACCAGCATGAAGGGCATGGGCGCCGCCGGCACCAACGTTGAAAACGAGATCGCCCGCTGCACCGAGCTGATCGCCGAAGCCAAGAAGCTCGGCATGACCGTGATCGGCGCTCACATCGAGGGCATGGCCCGCCGCACCGACAACTCCGACGCCGCTTCCATCGAAGCCGTGATGAAGGACGCCGATGTAATCCTCGCCGTCACCGACAGCGACAGCGACGGGTTCTTCACCAAGTACGCCCAGGAACACAACAAACCTCTGATCGTCGTCAAAGACGCTCTGGCCATCGGCCCCGCGCTGAAGGCCGCCGAATAAGGCAAAGGCGTTCCCGCAGCCTGTTCGCCGCTGGAACGCCTTATTTTTCCGCGCTCTTTTCCATTTAAATTTTTTCCGTTGAAAGGACGTATTTGTCAATGACTATGTTTGTCCATTCTTCGCTGGTGCTGGCTGCGGTCGTCGTAGCGTTCGCCATCGGCAAGAAAATGAAGATAAGCACGGAGCTGTCCATGTTTCTCTCGGCCCTGGTCGGGCTGGCGGTGCACGCGCTGCTTCCGAAGGGCGTCGACCCCCGTTCGCCCCTTCCCTTTGTGGAAATGATCCGTCACGTGGTCGAAGGTTCCTTCACTTACTTCGACGTGTGCCTGACCTTCCTGACGGCCACGTTTTTCATGATGCTCTACAAGGAGTCGGGCGGCGTGGCCTACATCGTGCGCTGCATCGTGCGCAGCTTCCACGCGCACCGTTTCGTCTGCCTGCTCTTCCTTACGGTCCTGATGCTGGTTCCCGGCGCCATCACCGGTTCGGGAGCGACGACGGTGCTGACGGTCGGCTCTCTGGTCGGTTCGGTGCTGATGACCATGGGCGTCTCCGAAGACCGCCGCGTGGCGCTGATCTTCCTGCTCGCGGCCATGAGCGCGGCCTGTCCGCCCATCAACCTGTGGGCCATGATGGCGGCCGCCGGCGCGAACATGCCCTACGTCGGATTCGGCGCGCCGCTGGCGCTGATGTCGATCGTCGGCGCTTTGTTCTCCACCTTCTGGCTGGCCGGGCGCGGTAAACCGATCGACGTGGAGCAGGCGCTGAAGGAACTGCCCGAAGCTCCGGCCGGATGGAATTGGCAGAAAGCCGTCATTCCCTTCGTGGTGCTGGTCGGTCTGGTCATCGCCGGACGCGCGTTCCCCTTCAACTTCCCCGTCCTCGGCCTGCCGCTGGTGTTCATGATCTCGGCTCTTTCCGTCATCGTGCTGAGCCCCATTCGCCTGCGCATCTTCGCGGTCGCCCGTCAGACGGTCGAGAACCTGCTCGGCCTGGTCGGCGCGATGGTCGTCGTCGGCACGCTGATCCAGGTGCTGGCGCTGAGCGGTGCCCGCGGGCTGCTGTCGCTGATGGTGGTGACGCTGCCGTTGACGGTGCTGTTCGCCACGCTGTGGATCATCCTGCCGCTTTCCGAAGGCGTGCTCCAGTACGCCGTCGCGCCTCTGTTCGGCGTACCGCTGATCATGCTGTTCAACATGCTCGGGCTCGACCCGATCGTGTCGCTTTCCACCTGGTCGGTGATGTGGCCCGTCGGCGACTGTCTGCCTCCCACCGCGGTGGTCGGGCGCGCGGCGGTCATGGAGCTTGACTACAAGGGAAATTACTGGAGCGGTTTCGTCAAGACCGCGCTGGTCCCCATGCTCTTCATCCTCGCCGTCTGCACGGCCTGCATGGTGTACAGCAAAGAGCTCGCCGCTGTGATTGGAGGTTAGTCGATCATGATCATGCTGAACAATATCGTTATGTGGCTGTATTACGGGATCGCCGCGTTCTTCCTGCTGGCGGTGGTCATGAACTTCGTCAAAACGAAAGATCCGCAGAAAGCCGTGCTTTACAGCATCGTCATGATGCCCTTCGTACTGCGCCTTCTGCGCCTCAAGTAAAGGAGGGCGCGCGCAATGAATCTGAAAGCCGTAAAATGCCTTGCTCTCGTCGTCGCCGGAGCGGCGGCGGCCACCGCGGGCATGCTCTTCAAAGAACACCGCGAATTCAAGGAACCGGTCGTGCCCAGCGCGGCGCTGACTCAGGTCAAAAAACTGAGCGAATACTTCCCCGACGGCGGGCTCAAAGGGACCGTCAACGACGCCAACGTCTACTTTTTCGACAGCGGCGTGCCCGGCGGCACGATCCTGATCATCGGCGGCACTCACCCCGAAGAGCCGGTCGCCAACATGTCGGCCCAGGTTTTCACGGAGAACGTGAAAGTCACGCAGGGACGGGTGATCGTCATCGATCGCCTGAACACCAGCGGCTCGACGCTCACGCGTCTGGGCGAAGCCTATCCCCGCTTCACTCACGTCAAGACGGACTGGGGCGTCAAACGCTGGCGTTTCGGCGACCGCGCCAGCAATCCTCTCGACTCGTGGCCCGATCCCGAAGTGTACATCCACTACCCCAGCGGCCAGAACCTGGCCTATATGGACATCCGCAACGCCAACCGCGCCTGGCCGGGGCGCGCCAACGGGCTGCTCACGGAGCGCACGAATTACGCCGCCATGCAGCTGATCCGCCAGGAACGCGTCGACATGACGATGGACTTCCACGAGGCCGAGCTTGAGTATCCCGTCGAGAACACGATGGTCGTGCATGAAAAGGGGCAGGACGTCGGCGCGATGACGTCGATGACGCTGACCTCGACGATGTTCGACGTCCCCATCGGCATGGAATTCTCGCCCAAGGCCCTGCACGGCCTGTCGCACCGCGAGATCGGCGACCACTCCGAGGCCACGTCCTATCTGTGCGAAGTGGCCGAGCCGATGCTCGACCGTATCCGCGGCATCACCGACGAAGAACTGGCGATGTCGGGCAAGGACCGTTTCGTCATGAAGGCCGGCGAGCACCATCTGCTCTACTCGCCCATCGACGAGAACGGCTGGCCGGCGGAAAAGCGCGTGGCGCGCCACGTGCAGACCGTGCTGACGCTGATCGAAGTCAACAACATGATCCATCCCGACAAGACCATCCTGATCGAGGACGTCCCCGGCTACCGGGAGATCATGGATAAAGGGCTGGGATTCCTGTTCCACAATCCCGCCGAAGCTCCCAAGGACCGTCTGTATTACGATTAGGCCTCAAAGCCAATTCACGAAGGAGGAAAAAAATATGAAACGTATTTCCGCAACGCTTTTCGCCGGCGCCGCTCTGATAGCCGCCGCTTCGGCGTCGGTCGCCTGCACGCCCATGGGCGTCGGCCCGAAGGCCACCGCCGACGGTTCGATCCTCGTCGCCCATACCTGCGACAGCTGGTACGACGCCCGCGTGCGCGTGGTGCCCGGCGGCGAGCACCAGCCCGGCGAAATGGTCGACGTCAAGATCGTCTCCTGCATGGACAGCCGTCCCGGCCGTTCGCTGACGGTCGCCGGCCAGATCCCTCAGGTCGAGCGCACCTACACGTATTTCCATATCGGCTATCCATTCCTCAACGAGCATCAGGTCATGATCGGCGAGCACACATGGACCGGCCGCGATGAAGTGCAGAGCGCCAGCGGCCTGTTCTACATCGAGAACCTCGAGGCCCTCGGCCTGCAGCGCGGCAAGACCGCCCGCGAAGTAATCAAAGTCATGGGCGAACTGGCCGAAAAATACGGCTACGGCGACGGCGGCGAAGGCCTGGTCATCAGCGACGGCAAGGAATTGTGGGTCTTCGAGATCTGCGGCGCCGGCCTGCTGTGGACGAAGGACAGCGGCAAACCGGGCGCCATCTGGGCGGCCCGCCGCGTGCCCGACGACGAGTTCTTCGTCGGCGCCAACCGTTCCCGCCTCGGCGTGATCGACTTCAACGACAAGGACAACTTCATGTACTCCGCCAACATCACCACGCTGGCCGAGGAAATGGGCTGGTGGAAAAAGGGCGAGCCCTTCAACTTCTCGCACATTTTCGACAACGGCAGCTACGGCGAAGCGGCCAAGAACAGTTTCGGCAGCTCGCGCCGCGAGTGGCGCGCTTTCGACATCGTCGCGCCCTCTCTCAAGCTGACGCCCGGCTCGGGCCTTCAGGATTATCCGTTCTCGGTCAAGCCCGATCACAAGCTGACCGTTCAGGATCTTGAGAAGATCTACAGCGACCACCTCGAAGGCACGCCCTACGACATGACCAAGGGTCTGGCGGCCGGTCCCTTCGGTTCGCCCGCCCGCTTCCGCCCGCAGAAGCCCAAGCACGACATGGAAGACCGCAAGGCGTGGGCTTCCTGGGAACGCGCCATCGCCGTGCCGCAGTGCTCCTACAGCTTCATCGGCCAGACCCGCGCCGACCTGCCCGCGGCGATCGGCGGCGTGCTGTGGTTCGGCCTCGCCGCTCCCGACACGACCGTTTACACGCCCATCTACGCCGGCGTCACCGAACTGCCGCAGAACTGGGGCGACAACGACCGCGTCAACTTCAACACGGAGAACCCCTGGTGGGCGTTCAACTTCGTGCAGCAGTGGGCGCAGCACCGCTGGGACATGATGTATCCCGAGATCCGCGCCAAGAAGGCCGCGATCGAACAGCGCTACTTCGACGCGCAGCCCGGCGTCGAAAAATTGGCGCTCGAACTCTACGCCAAGGATCCCGCCGCGGCCAAGGCGTTCCTGACCAACTACTGCGCCACGAACATGAAAGCGCTGGAGAAAGATTGGTGGGCCTTCGCCGCGCAGCTGATCTCCAAGTACGGACAGATGCCCTTCTACGTCGAAGACAACAAGATCAAGCAGCCCGGCTACGATCCCGAGTGGCTCAAAGCCGTCGATTTCGGCAATACGATGGCCGACGACGTCAAGAACGGGCGCTAAGGCTCCCGAAAAAAACGGCATGAATTAACCTGACAGCACTGTTCCACGTGGAACATTCGAAGAGGCCGAAGGCTGATGAATCAGATTTCATCAGCCTTCGGCCTCTTTTTATCGGCGACGTATCAAAAAGGAAACGACGTTTCTGCGTCCCTTAGCGCAGATAATTTTTCATCTCGGCGGCGCTGTTGAGGAAGGCCTCGTAGGCGCGCGCCGTTTCGTAGACGTCGGCTTTGCTGGCCAGTTCGAAGGGGGCGTGCATGCTCAGCAGAGCCACACCGCAGTCGAGCACGTGCATGCCGTAGCGAGAGGCGAAGGGCGCGATCGTGCCGCCGCCGCCCAGGTCGATGCGTCCCATGGTGCTGATCTGCCACGCCACGTCGGCGTCGTCGAAAACGTCGCGAACCATGGCGACGAATTCGGCATTGGCGTCGTTGCAGCCGCTTTTGCCCTTGGAGCCGGCGTACTTGACGATGGCCGGTCCGCTGCCGAGGCGCGCGGTGTTGTTCACCTCGAACGCGTCGGCGAAATTCGGGTCGTAGCCGACGGTGACGTCGGCGGACAGCAGTCTGGAATTCTCCAGCGCCAGATCCAGGTCCAGCGCGTCGCCGCCGCATAGGCGCACGAGGCGGGCGGCGAGGTTTTCCATGTAATGGGAGTTCATGCCGGCGTTGCCGTTGCTGCCGACTTCTTCCTTGTCGACGAACATCACGCCGGCGGTGTAGGCCGGGCGCGCCACGTTCAGCATGGCCCGCAGGGCGGTGTAGACGCAGACGCGGTCGTCGTGCGCGTAGGAAGCGATCATCGAGGCGTCGAGGCCGACGTCGCGCGCGCGGCCGGCGGGGACCGCTTCGAACTCGGCGCTGACGAAATCCTTTTCGGCGATGCCGTAGCGTTCTTCCAGCAGCGCGAGGATCTGTTTCTTGACGGCATCCCCCTCGGCCCCGGCCAGCGGCACGGAACCGACGACGAGGTTCAGTTCTTCGCCTTTAAGCCCCTCTTCGAGGGAGCGCTTCATCTGCTCGGCGGAAAGGTGCTTGGGCAGATCGCTGACGTACATGACGGGATCGTTTTCGTCCTCGCCGACGACGACGTCGACGCGCTCGCCGCCTTTTTTGACGACGACGCCGTGCAGGCTGAGCGGCAGCGCCGCCCACTGGTATTTTTTGATGCCGCCGTAATAATGGGTTTTCATCAACGCGTAGCCGTCCTTCTCGTAAAGGGGGTTGGCGCGCAGGTCGAGGCGCGGCGCGTCGGCGTGGGCGCAGATCAGGTTCATGCCGTCGGTCAGCGGTCTTTGGCCGATCACGAAGAGCGCGGCGGCCTTGTTCTGGCGCAGCGCGTACACTTTGTCGCCGGCGTTCAGTTCGCGGTGCGCCGCGCACAGCTCGTCGAGATCTTCATAACCAGCGGCGCGCGCCTGACGGATCACTTCGGCCGCGGTCTCGCGTTCGGTCTTGCACGCGTCGAGAAAGGCCTTGTAGCCTTCGGCGAACTCCATGATCGCGCTCTGCTTGTCCTGCTTCCAGAGCGACGGATAAAGACGGGTGAAACCGTTCTGACTCATTGAGATACCTCCCATAAAACTTAAGATGAATTCGTCCCGTAATTTCAGATTATACCGGAAAACGGAAGAAACCGCAGACGGAATACCGCGTCCGGATATAAAAAAGCCGCAAAGTCAGCCATATTCACTGACTTTGCGGCTTTTTTCAGCGTTTCTTCGCGGCGTTGTCAAGGTTCCGCAGGATCTCGTCCATGGTATGCCAGCCCAGCACGGCGCACTTGACGCGCGCCGGCATGTGGGAAACGTCGCGCAACGCGCCGGCCTCTTCGAGCTCTTCGATCTCTTCCTCGGAGGCCGCGCCCTGGATCATGCGCCGGAAGATGTCCGACAGGCGCAGGGCCTCCTCTTTCGTGCGGCCGATGACGAGGTCGAGCATGATGTCCGCCGAAGCCTGCGAGATCGCGCAGCCGTCGCCCGCGAACGCGCCGTCGACGATGACGCCGTTTTCGATTTTGAGGCTGAGCGTGATGTCGTCGCCGCAGGACGGATTGACACCTTCCAGCGAGAAGCCGGCGTTTTCGAGCGCGTGTTTGTGCGCCGGACGAACGTTGTGTTCGGTGAGGATTTCGTTGTAAAACGTCCTATTCTCCATCGCGGCCCATCTTCTTTCGGATGCCCGCCAGGCAGGCGATAAAACGGCGGATGTCTTCCTCCGTGTTGTAAAAGGCGATGCTGGCGCGCGCCGTCGAGCGGCAGCCGAGATGTTCGAGCAGCGGCTGGGCGCAGTGATGGCCGGCCCGCACGCAGATGCCGGCTTCGTCGCAGATCGCCGCGATGTCGTGCGGATGCACGCCGTCGACCGTGAAGGAAAGGATGCCGTGGTGGTCGAGTGGATCGTCGCTGCCGAGCACATGCACGTGCGGGATCTTTTTCATTTCCGCCAGCGCCAGTGCGCAGAGGGCGTTTTCGCGGCGCTGGATCGTTTCGAAGCCGACGGACTGGATGTATTCGATCGCCGCCGCCAATCCCGCCGCGCCGCCGGCGTTGACGGTGCCGGCCTCGAACTTGTGCGGCACGGGCGCGTAGGTGGCGCCGTCGCGTCGGACGGACTCGATCATCTCGCCGCCATAGAGGAAGGGCGGCATCTTTTCGAGCAGCTCGCGCCGTCCGTACAGCACGCCGATGCCCATCGGCGCCAGCATCTTGTGCCCGGAAAAGGCGAGAAAATCGACGCCGAGCTCCCGCACGTCCACGGGCCGGTGCGGCACGCTCTGCGCGCCGTCGGCGACGAGGATCGTGCCGTTGCGGCGGCACAATTCGGCAAAAGTTTTGAGATCGTTTTCCACGCCCAGCACGTTGGAAACGTGCGTCACCGCCGCCAGCCGCGTGCGCGGCGTCAGCGCCGCGGCGAACGTTTCCGCCGTCAGCGAGCCGTCCGGCGCGCAGTCGACGAACTTCAGCGCCGCGCCGGCCGCGCGGGCGGCGTTCTGCCAGGGCAGCAGATTGCTGTGGTGCTCCATGACGCTGACGAGGATCTCGTCGCCGGGGCGCAAAAAGTTCATGCCCCAGCTGCAGGCGACGAGGTTCAGGCTTTCCGTGGCGTTGCGAGTGAAGACGATCTCCTCGGGCGCGGCGGCGTTGACGAACTTCTGCACGACCGCGCGCGCGTTCTCGTAGGCCTCCGTCGTCGCCACGCTCAGCCGGTACAGGCCGCGCAGCGGGTTGGCGTTGCTTTTCTCGTAATAATCGCGCACCGCGTCCAGCACGCGCTTTGGCTTCTGCGTCGTCGCCGAGCTGTCGAGATAGACCAGATCTTTATCGGCGAAAATCGGAAAGTCGCCGCGCAGGCGCTCGTCTTCCCGTTTCAGTTCCGTTTCATTCATCGTTCGTTCCTCCGTTCAACCAGCGTTCCACGCCGCGCCGCGTCGTTTCGTCGGGGATCTTCGCGGCCACGGCGGCGACGCGCGCGCGGGCCATCATCTCGTACGCGTCGTCGCGGGGCAGCCCGCGCGACTCAAGATAAAACAGCAGCCGGTCGTCGAGGCGTCCGATCGTGGCGCCGTGATTGCCCGTCACGTCGTCTTCGCCGCAGAGGATCAGCGGGATCGTCCGGTTGACGACGCCGTCGTCCAGCAGCAGCACGTCCTCTTTTTCGTCGCCCGACGCCTGCGCGGCGCCGCGGCGAAAGTCGATCGTGCCGCGGAACAGTTTGAAAGCCTTCTCCCGCAGCACGCCGGAAGCGTTGATCTCGCTTTGCGTGCGGCGTCCTTCGTGCAGCGCCGTGTAGTTCATGTCGAGCCGTTCGGTTCCGCGCAGCAGATAGCCGACGTCGGCCTTCAGCGCGCTGCGTCGCCCTTCGAGGGCACACTGCGCGCCCATGAAGACGTTCCCGCCGCCCAGCGCCAGCTGGATCAGCTCCACCCGCGCGCCGTCGGCGCACCGCGCGCCCACGTCGTTGAAAAACGTCAGCCCGCCGCCAAGCCGTTGGATCTGCACCAGACGCAGCAGCGAGTTCCGTCCCAGCTCCATCTTCGTCTGCGCGCCGGCGAACCCCGCCGCGCCGGGGGCCGAACGGAAATCCATGACCGCCGTCAGCTCGCCGCCTTCGCCCGTCTCCAGCTCCACGGCGTTGAACGCTGCCGCGCCGTCCGCGTAATCAAAGCTGAAACGCAGCGCTTCGTCCACTTTTCCAGCGGCCGCGTATCTGCGGACCGGCAGCGCCGCCTCCTCCACCAACCGCTCCACGTCCGGCCCCATGCCGGACGCGCAGCGCAGCGACGGCGCGGGCAGCGTTTCATCCGCGACGCCCGCGGGGACTTCGGCGGCAAAAGCTCCCTCGCCGCCGACCCGCGCAGCCGTTTCCGTCCCGTTCATGCGCAGCCAGTTCCACGTCGGCGCGGGCAGGCGATTGACCTTCATCTCCATCGAATCCATGAAAGTTTTCCTCCTCTAGCCGATGCTGCCCTTCATTTCCAGGCGGATCAGATTGTTCATTTCCACCGCGTATTCCAGCGGCAGCTCCTTGGAGACGTTGTCGGCGAAACCGCTGACGATCATGGCGCGCGCCTCGTCCTCGGGAATGCCGCGCGACATCAGGTAGAACACCGCTTCGTCGCTGATGCGGCCGATCTTGGCTTCGTGACCGACGTCGGCATCCGGCGTGCGGACGTCCACAGCGGGGATCGTGTCGCTGCGGCTGATCGCGTCGAGCATCAGCGACTGGCACGAGACCGACGACTTGGCGCGCTTCGCTGCGGCGTTCACGACCACGGCGCTGCGGAAGGTGCCGACGCCGCCGTCCTTGGAGATCGAGCGCGTGGCGACGTACGACGACGTCGAGGGCGCGGCGTGCACGACCTTCATGCCCGTGTCGAGATTCTGCCCGCGCCCGGCGAAGGTGATGCCGGTGAACTCCATGCGCGCGCCGTCTCCGTTCAGGATCGTCATCGGATAGAGATACGAGACGTGCGAGCCGAACGATCCCGACACCCATTCCATGGTTCCGCCCTCCTCGACGACGGCGCGCTTGGTGTTGAGGTTGTACATGTTCTTCGACCAGTTCTCGATCGTGGAATAGCGCAGCCGCGCGTTTTTGCCCACGAACAGCTCTACGCAGCCGGCGTGCAGGTTGGCCACGTTGTACTTGGGCGCCGAGCAGCCTTCGATGAAGTGCAGGTCGGCTCCTTCGTCGAGGATGATCAGCGTGTGCTCGAACTGTCCCGCGCCGGGCGCGTTGAGGCGGAAATACGACTGCAGCGGGATCTCCACCTTCACGCACGGCGGTACGTAGACGAAGGAGCCGCCCGACCAGACCGCGCCGTGCAGCGCCGCGAACTTGTGGTCGCGCGGCGGCACCAGCTTCATGAAATGCTCCCGGATCATCTCCGCGTACGGGCCGCGCAGCGCGCTCTCCAGATCGGTATAGACTACGCCCTGCGCCGCCACTTCGGCCTTGACGTTGTGATAGACCAGCTCGGAATCGTACTGCGCGCCGACGCCGGCCAGCGACTGCCGCTCCGCCTGCGGGATGCCGAGGCGCTCGAACGTAGTTTTGATGTCCGCCGGCACGTCGCCCCAACTGGCGTGCATGCGCTCCGTATCGGGGCGCACGTAGGTGACGATGTTTTCCATGTTCAGCCCGTCGAGCGGCGGCCCCCAGTCGGGGAGCGGCAGCTCTCCGTAAACTTTCAGCGCGTTCAGGCGAAACTCGCGCATCCACGGCGGATCGTTTTTTTCCGCGGAGATCCGGGCGACGATCTCCGCCGTCAGCCCCTCTTCGACTTTGTAGGCGTCCTTGCCCTCGAAACGGAAGTCGTAGCGGCTGCGGTCCAGGTCTTCGACGTACGTCTTTTCTTTCATGGAGCTCACCTGCCGAGAAAGCGTTCGAAACCGCGCGCGCCGATCTCGCCGACCAGCTCCGCGCCGCCGGAAGCGACGAGCCGCCCCCGAACGAGCACGTGCGCGGCGTCGACGCGCAGCGACTCGAGGATGCGCGCGTTGTGCGTGATGATCATCAGCGCCGCGTTTTCGTCCTTCTGATATTCGCGGATGCCGGCGGAAACAACGTGCACCGCGTCGACGTCGAGCCCCGAATCCGTCTCGTCGAGGATGGCGAAGGACGGCTTGAGCATGAGCAGCTGAAGGATCTCCGCTTTCTTCTTCTCGCCGCCGGAAAAACCGACGTTCAGATCGCGGTCGGCGTAAGACGAATCCATGTGCAGGACTTCCATCGCCTTCGCCAGATCCTTGCGGAAAGCTCCAAATTTGACGCGCTCGCCCGTGCGCTGCTCCAGCGCCGTGCGGAGAAAACCGCTCAGCGCCAGCCCGGGCACTTCCAGCGGCGCCTGAAACGACAAAAACATCCCCGCTTTGGCGCGCTGCGCCGCGGATGTTTCGGTCACGTCCCGGCCGGCGAAAAAAATTTTCCCCGTGCCGACCGTATAGCGCGGATCGCCCATCAGCGCGTACCCCAAGGTCGACTTGCCGGCCCCGTTCGGCCCCATGAGGACGTGCGTCTCGCCGGCGTTCACCGTCAGGCCGACGCCGCGAAGGATCTCCCGGTCCTCCACGCGCACGGTCAGGCGATCGACTTTCAACAGTTCTTTCAACATGGAACTCCCCCATTGATCTCGGATTGTCACGATAAACCTATTATATCAATATGTTTTTCTCCGACAAGAATAAATTCCTATAAAAAAGATCGGCAATGATTTTTACGCAACGGGATTCCCGCCGCGGAAAATTCTTCGTCGCCTGTTTCCGCAAAGTCGTCCGAGGTGAAGCGAGCGATATGAAAGAGCCCTTTGCGCGTTTTCGACAAAATGAAGCGAAACTTTCGACGAACTTTGCCTGATCAATCGTCCGCTTGAAAAAATTCAGGTCTTGTCAAAGGGGGAAATCACCCTATAATTATTATGACCTCGTCCTCGTGACGAGAGACTCCACCGCCGGCCGTTCCAGTGCCGCGCAGTTGGAATACGAAGGGGCGAAAACTTTTACACAAAAAAATGCCGGACCCTGTGGGAGCAAACCGGCACAGGCTATAGGGAGGACGACGGCTTCATGTCCGACCTGTAACAGGAGGATGAGACTTTTGACCAACGCGGCTGTACCGTTGATCCAGGTGAAAAACCTGCGCAAGAGTTACGAAGACGGAGCGACCATTTTAAAGGGCGTCTCCATCGACATTGAAGAAGGGGACCTTGTTTCCATCATCGGCCCCTCGGGCTGTGGCAAATCCACCTTTCTCAGGTGTTTGAACTGCCTCGAATACATCGATTCCGGCACGATTTCCATAGCCGGCGTAACGGTCAGCCGTTCCACTGAGGACGAAGAGAAAGACCGGGATTTCGACAAGAAGTTCCTCGACGCCTGCCACAAGATGCGTCAGGAAGTCGGAATGGTTTTTCAGAGTTTCAATCTCTTCCCGCACAAAACCGTTCTTGAAAACATCATGCTGGCCCCGATGGTGGTCAAGCATGTCAAAGAAGAGGACGCCAAAAAACAGGGCCTTGAACTGCTCGACAAAGTCGGCCTGTCCGATTTTGTCGACAAGTATCCCGTCACCATGTCGGGCGGGCAGACCCAGCGCGCCGCGATCGCCCGCGCGCTGGCCATGCAGCCCAAGGTGATGCTGTACGACGAGCCGACTTCGGCGCTCGATCCGGAGCTGGTCGGCGAAGTCCTTCAAGTCATGAAGGATCTGGACCGCGACGGCATGACCCAGGTCGTGGTCACCCATCAGATGAACTTCGCCCGCGACGCCTCGGACTACATCGTCTTCATGTACGACGGCGAAATCGTCGAGAAAGAAGACGGCGACGTCCTCTTCACCCAGCCCAAGGATCCCCGCACGCAGAACTTTCTGCGCCATCTCAACGGAGTGAGCTACTGATGAAACGGCTGCGTACTCTTCTCTGCGCCCTGCTGGCGCTGCTGGCCATCGTCTCTCCGGCCCTGACGGCGGATCAGCCGATTCTGAGGTGGGGCGGCGATTCCGAGGGCAACGTGCCGTACATGTTCATGGATCCCCGCGACGACAAGATCATGATCGGCTTCGAGATCGACATCGTCAACGCTCTGGCCGAACGCATGGGGATGACGCCTCAGTTCGTCCACAACGGCTGGGACAATCTGATCCCCGGCCTCAACCTCGGGCTGTACGACATCGCCCTGAGCGGCCTGGAGATCACGCCGGAGCACAAAGAAGAAGTCGATTTTTCGCTTCCTTATTACAAAACGTTCCTGCAGCTGGTCGTTCAGAGGGGCAATCCCGTCCGCATCAATTCGCTGGAGGACTGCGTAGGCAAACGCGTCGGCACGCTGAAACAATCCTACGCTTTCTTCACGCTGGCCGATGCCGGCGTGGATGAGATCCGCACCTACGACAACGAGATCAACGCCTATCAGGACATGGCCCATGACCGTCTCGACGCGGTGCTGATGGATTCGCCGATCGCCATCTTCTACGCCGGTTTCAACACGGATCTGGAGTTCGTCGGCGAGCCGATCGGCGAGATCAGTTACGGTATTCCCGTGCGCAAGGGCGAGACCGAGCTGCTGGCCAAACTGAACGCAGCGCTGGTTTCCATCCGCGACGACGGCACGCTGCGCGGCATTTACGACCGATGGAACATGTGGACGCCCGTCATGGCAAAATTCTTCAACGACGATTCGCCGGCCCGCTTCGGCCCCGACAAATTCAATGTCTGGGCGGAGTATCAGCGGCAGGGCATGACGCTGAAACAGCGCTTCGAACGCTACATGGGTTTTCTGCCCACGTTCGGCAAGGCCGCCGTCGTCACGCTGGAAGTTTCGGTCTGCGCGATGAGCCTGGCCATCGTGCTGGGGCTGCTGCTGGCGATCACGCGCCTTTTCGCGCCCAAACTCCTCTCCCGTCTGGCGACGGCCTACATCGAGGTAGTGCGCGGCACGCCGGTGCTGATCCAGCTGTTTTTCATCTTCTACGGTCTGCCCAACATCGGCATCAAACTGTCGCCATTCATGGCCGGCGTGATCGGCCTGGGCATGAACTACGCCGCCTACGAGGCCGAAAACTACCGCGCCGGATTGATGGCAGTGCCGCGCGCTCAGATGGAAGGGGCCCTCGCCTTGGGCATGGACAAACGCCAGGCGCTGCGCTACGTGGTCATCCCCCAGGCCGTGCGCGTCTCGCTGCCGCCGGTGACCAACGATTTCATCTCGCTGCTCAAAGATTCGTCGCTGGTCTCCATGATCACGCTGATCGACCTGACCAAGGCTTATGGTCAATTGGCGAACACTTATTACGATTATTTCGGCATCGGCATCATGGTCGCCGTGATCTACTTCCTGTTGGGGCTGCCCTTTGTGCGTCTGGCCCGCTACACCGAACGCCGCCTCGCCGTGGCCATCCGCGGCAACCGCTCTGGAAAGCATGGCCGCGACGCGACGCTGCGCCCCGCGAGCTATCACAATTAATCTTATTCACGTACCGCCATCTTCCAGAATGCGAGGTTGATACTACTTCATGAGAATCAAGCCGAAGATAGGCGTCATCGTGTTCGCGACGCTGCTTTCCGCTTCATGCTCTTTCGCCGCCGAGTTCATGCCCGACACAGTGTTGAGATGGGGCGGCAACTCCGAGGGCGGAGTGCCCTTTATCCTGTACGACCCTTCCGAGCCCGAAAAACTGACGGGCTTCGAAACCGAAATCGCCGAGGCGCTCGCGGCTGAAATGGGATTGAAACCCCAGTTCGTGCAGAACGTCTGGGACATCCTCATCCCCGGCATGCAGCGCGGTCTTTACGACATCGCCATCAACGGCATCGAGGTGACGCCGGAGCGGCAGGAGATGATCAACTTTTCCATTCCCTACTACGTCACCTACCTGCAGATGGTCGTCCCCAAGGGCAATCCCGCCGCCGTCAGCAACCTCGAAAACGCGCGCGGCCACACGATCGGTACGCTGCGCGGCTCTTATGCCTACGAGACGCTGGCCAAGGCCGGCATCGCCGACATCCGCAGCTACGAAAATGAAGCCACGGCGTACCAGGACATGCAGAACGGCCGCCTTGACGCCGTCGTCATGGACGCGCCCATGTCGATCTATTATTCGCAATTCAATCCCATGTTCGAGTTTGTGGGCGAACCGATCGGCCGCATGGAATACGCCATGACGATCCGCAAGGGAGAAGAGGCGTTTTTAAAGCGCGTCAACGAGGCGATCGTGACGCTGCGCGACGACGGCACGCTGCGCCGCATCTACGACCGCTGGAACCTTTGGAACCCGCTCATGGCGGAATACTTCAACGACGACCGTCCGGCGCTCGAGAGACCCGTCATGTACGAGCATTGGGCGGACATCCAGCGCGGCGCGCGCAGCTGGCCGGAGCGGATCAAACGCTACGTCGGCTTTTTGCCGTCGTTCGGCCGCGCCGCCGTCGTGACGCTGGAGGTTTCCATCGCTTCGATGGCTTTGGCGCTGGCCGTCGGCCTCTTCATCGCCGTCTGCCGCCTCTTCGGTCCGCTGCCGCTGCGGGCGTTCGCCACTTGTTACACGGAATTTATCCGTGGAACGCCGGTGATGATCCAGCTGTTTTTCATCTTCTACGGACTGCCCAACGTCGGCGTGCAGCTCTCTCCCTTCGTGGCCGGAACGCTGGCGCTGGGGCTGAACTACGCCGCCTACGAGTCGGAGAACTACCGCGCCGGGCTGGAAGCGGTACCGCGCGCTCAGATGGAAGGCGCGCTGGCGCTCGGCATGACCAAACGAGAAGCGCTGCGCCACGTGATCCTGCCCCAGGCGATCCGCGTTTCCCTGCTGCCGATGACCAACGACTTCATCGCCCTGCTCAAGGACTCCTCGCTGGTTTCCATCATCACGCTCGTCGACTTGACTCGCACCTACGGGCAGCTGGCCACGGTCAACTACGACTACTTCGGCACGGGGTTCATCGTCGCGGTCATCTATCTGCTGATCGGCACGCCTTTCGTGCGCATCGCGCGCAAGCTGGAAAAGAAGCTCAACGTCTCCCTGCGCGGGCGCCGCGTCTTCGCCGTCCACCGCGCGGCGAATTACAACGAGTGATACTGTTTCTTATTAAAAAGTCGAACGCGAGGGCGCTGCGGGAGAGATTCACAAAGCGAGCTGCGCAGACCGTATAGAGTGGTCTGCGCAGCTCGCTTTATCGATCTTCTCCACAATGCTTCTTCGGAGATCGTCCAATGTTTTATCGCTCGGGTCTGCCCTTGTCTTCTCGGCTTCTTCACGATACCCCTTGTTCTCATTGAGGACAAACGGGCGGCGACGCCGGGGATCGCCGCAAGTCTTTCGCTCTTCTACTGCGGCTGACTCAACTGCTGTTGTTCGGCTTTCTGGATCAGGAAAGAGATCAACACTTCCACGGCTTTGGTCTCGCACAGGCCGTAGACGAGATGAAAAGCGCGATACACTGCCGGTTTGAAGGTCAGCACGGCGACGGCCGGCGAGGTTTGGGCGGCGAAACGCGAGACGATGCCCGCTTCGGCACCGTTAGCGACGGCGTTGACCACGCCCATCGTGTGACCGAACTGCAGCTCCGGCTCTTTGAAAGTGCCCGTGCGGCTCTTGTAGATGCGCTCCCACGTCTGCCGGCTGCCCGAGCCGGAGGTGCGCCCGACGAGCTTGAGCCCGCCGATTTCTTCCATGGGGATGTATTTTCTCGCGGCGAGAGGATGATTGTGGTTGACGATCAGCACCAGCTCGTCGTGATAAAAGGGCAGGCTGGTGAAACCCGGCAGGCTCCGGTCGGAGCCGATCACGGCAAGATCGGCCTTTTTGTCGGAAAGATCCTCGAGCGCCGACTGCGAATCGCCTTGCGTGACCTGTACGCTCACGCCGGGATGTTTTTCCATGAACTCCACGAGGATCTCCGGCAAGATGAAATCGCCGGGGATGGAACTGGCGCTGATGCGCACCGTGCCATAAAGTTCCTGAGAGATCTCGGCGATCTGGATCCGCGCTTTCTTGCGGGTATCCAGCATCTTCAGCGCCGCTTTGTAGAGCACCGCGCCTTCCGACGTGAGCGTAGAATGTTTATGGCCGTTGGCGAACATGGAAGCGCCCATTTCCGCTTCGATGCGGGCCACGCGTTTGCTCACCGCCGGCTGCGAGACTCCCAGAGCAGCGGCAGCGGCGGATATGCTTCCCTTTTCCACGATGGAAACGAACGTCTCCAACTCCTTGAAATCCATGCAATCAGCTCCCTTGCCGTCAAAGTCTATAAATAAAAAGAATGAAGTGTCAGGGACATTATACATGAAATTCGCCGTTTGGGGTACTTGTCAACAGAAATTTATTGTAGTATAGTACGTGTACACTAATCAACAGGGAGGTCTTTTTGATGACTCTAGGTCTTCGGATCCGCACGCTTCGCAAGGCGCTCAAGATGACGCAGCAGCAGCTCGCCGACGCGACGGAAGTCAGCAGGATTTACATTCAGGCGCTCGAGAGCAACCGCCGCAGTCCTTCGATGAAACTGCTCCACCGTCTTGCCGACAGGCTCGGCGTGGAGACCTCGGACCTTCTCGAGGAATTTCCTCGCGACACCGGCGGTCGTCTGCAGCTGGAAGAGCTCTTCGCCGGTCCCAAGCCGATGGAAATCTGGTACCGCAGCCACAAGCTCTCCGAAAAGGACGTGCACATGGTCCACCGGCTGATCGACGCCGCTCTGTCGGATTGGGAAGGCGAGCCGAAGCGTGGCAGATCGAGAAGAGCGAGAGATTAGCGCGGAGGAGGATTTCGTTTTTCCGCCGCCGCCCCGGTACATCGAGCCGTCGATCCTGAAAGAGGCGGCGGAGTGGCAGGGATTGGACGAGTTCGACGCGCTGGCCAAGCTGGAAGAGCGCGTTTCTCTCGAGGTCGAGACGACGCGCGTGCCGATGAGCCCCGACATGTGGGGTTTCACCTACACCAATCGCGAGCTGCGCCGCTGCCGCATCCACCTCAACAGCCGCCTGCCCCGCTTCTGGCAGGGCTTCGCCTTGTTCCACGAGATCCACCATCTGCTGCACGACAGCCGCGGCTGCTACTTCTGGTCGCAGACCAACGCCAACATGAACGCCTACGAATATCAGGCCGACCAGTTCGCCTGGGCCGTGCTGATGCGCGAGTGGGGCGAGGGCGACGGGGAGAGCGAAGAGTTCGGCAAGTGATTTTCCGTGGGAAAAAGATCAAACTGAGGAGGCCATTTTATGAAAAAGATATTTCCGTTCCTCTGCGCTTTCGCGCTGGCGTCGTCCGCCGCCGCGGGTTTCGCCTATAACATCGACGTCACCGTCGGCGGCGTCAGGTACACGGGGCGCACGTTCGGCAACGGCGTCGAATACCGCGTGGGCGGCAAAGTCGTCGGCTACGCGAAGACGATGGGCGGCGTGCTGACCTACACCGCGCCGAACAACGCCACGCTCGGCACCGTGCGCAAAGTGGGCAACTACTGGGAATATCGCGACGCCCGCAACGTCCCTATCGCCCGCGTGGAAGAGCTGGGCGGACGCCACACTTACAAGAGCGCGAACAGCAGCGTCATCGGCTACGCCGTGCCGCTCGGGGGCCGCACCGAATACCGCGCCGGCAACAACGCCACGATCGGCAGCGCCGACACCAACACGCTGCCGTTCCGCCCCATCCCGCTGGAGAATTATCTGAAACGGCAAAAGGAAGCGCCCGCCGATGGCGTCTGCCTGACCCGCGTCATCAAGCTGACGCCCGGCGGGCAGGCGATCGGCGCGGGGCTGCAGCCGGGCGATTTCCTGATCACCTTCGCGGGCAAGGATTGGACGATTTTCGACCTGCTGAACGCTTCTCATGAAGTAATGCATCCTAAAGTCGCTGAAAAGGTCAAATCGACCCGTGAAGACGACCATCTCGTCATGATCGTCTACCGTCCCGTCCCCGGCGAGCGCGACCACGCCGGCGGCGCGATCATCGCGCTGGCGCCGATGAACCCCGGCGTGAAAGGATATACCTACACCACGGCGGCGGACTGCGAATATTACACGGTCGCCGGATCGAAAAAGTATGCCGCCGAGATCAAAGCCGTCTACGAGCGCTGGCTTGAACAGGAAAAAGCCAAGGCGGAACAGCCCGCCGGCGCTCCGGAGAAGTCGCCCGAAAACGGCGGCGCGGCCGGGAAAAGCTCCGCTTTGAACGCCGCGCTTCGTGTGCTTGAACTGTTGGCCGCCATCCTTGGCTGATCCATCGAGCGAAAAAGGGGAACGCCGGAATTTTTTCGGCGCTCCCCTTTTTCGCGGCGTCTGGGGCGATTGCGACGCTTGGCCGGGAAAGGACGATCTCCATCTGATCGATCGGCGGATTTTTGCCGTTGACGGGCGGCGTCGCTTTTTGTAAAATATTAATGTACTTTTGTTTATTAGCGATGAAAGAGGTGTTATCCATTGGAAGCGAATAAATTGCAGGAACTTCTGCGCAGCAATCTGGACTCGATGCCCTCCAAGGCGCGCCGCGTCGTCGAATACCTTCTCACTCACATGCGCGAGGCGGCCTTCGTCTCCATCGGCGACGTGGCCGAGCAGCTGAACGTCTCCAAGGCGCAGCTCGTGCGCGTGGCGCGCATCCTCGGCTTCACCGGCTACGCCGACCTCAAGAGCGCGCTCAAGGAATCGGTGCTCGAACAGGTTAATCCCGCGGCGATGCTGGCCCGCGCCATGAGCGAAGAGGGCGATCTGTCGGAGCGCATCCGCCAGATGGAACACGCCAATCTCGAAGACACGTGGAACCGCCTGCGCGTCGAAGACGTGCGCGCGTTCTGCGAACTCGTCAAATCGGCCGAGGGCATTTACTGCGCCGGCTGGAGCATCTCCGGCATGATGGCCGAATGCCTGCACAGCCGCCTGCGCGAGTTGGGGCTGCGCGCCCATCAGATGTACCCCGGTTCCGGCTGCCTGACGCTGATCGAGCAGGCCCGCAGCGTCCGCAAAAGCGACCTGATCATCGCCTTCGACCTGCCCAGCTATTCGGTGCTGCTCACCGAGGCGCTGCAGCGGGGCCGGCGCAACGGCGCCAAAATCGTCACCATCACCGACAGTCCCGCCGCGCCGATCTGCAGCGACGCCGACCTGTCGTTCTTCGTCAGCGACAACAGCCCCACCTTCGGCAGCAGCCTGATCGGACCGTTGTTTTTGATCCACATCCTCACCTCGCGTCTCTCCATCGACATGGGCGACGACGCGATGAACGCGCTGGCCGAGCAGAGCAAGATCCTCCGCGACGAGCGCCTGTACCATCCTGTCTACTCGCTGCGGTATTGATTCTTTTTGAATAAAAAATCCAGCCTGAACGGCTTTTCCGATCGGAACAGCCGTTCAGGCTGGATTTTTTATCGGGAGCGGGCGAAGCGTTCACAGGCGTCCACAAAATTGCGGGCGAGCTGCGGGCTGCCGGCGAAGTGCAGGTGGAGATACGAGGCCAGCACGTTCGCGCTCGCGTAACCGGCGGCATACGCCGCGCCGGTACGCTTTTTGACGAAACGCCAGGCGGCGCTCGCTTCCGTCCCCTCGTCGGGCTGCACCGAGGAAAAATGGAACTCGTGGCCGCGCACGACGGTTCCGGCGGGACAGAGTACGGTGTCGCGCAGAGCTGTGGCCTCGACGTAACCGACGGTCTGCAGCTTGGGGTTCATGCGGCACGCGGCGGGGATCAGGCCGGCCATGGCGAATGCGCGCCCTTCGAAATCGGTCAGCGAGCGCGTCAGGTACATGTAGCCGCCGCATTCGGCGTAGATGGGCATGCCGGCGCGGGCCGCCGCGGCAAGTCCGCTTTTCATCGCGTCGTTGGCGGCGAGACGTGCGGCGAACATCTCCGGGAAGCCGCCGCCGAAGATCAGGCCGTCCGCGTCGGGAGGCTCCTTGTCGTCGAGCGGGCTGAAGAAGACGAGCCGCGCGCCGGCGTGCTCCAGTTCGGCGAGGCTTTCCGGATAATAGAACGAAAAGGCCTTGTCGCGCGCCACGCCGATCACGGCCCGGCGATCCGCCGCGGGCGGGACGGGACGGGGAGAAAATTCCAGCGCCGGCGCTTCCGCGGCGATCCTCAGCAGCGTCTCGAGATCGACGGAACGTTCCACGCACTCGACCAGCGCGTCGAAGTCATGTTCCCCGCTTTCTTCCGCGGGCAGCAGGCCGAGGTGCCGTTCCGAGACGGCGAACCGTTCGTCGCGTTTCAGAGCGCCCAGCACGGGGATACCGAGGCGGTCCATGGCTGCCGCGATCATGTCGCGGTGCGCGTCCGAGCCGAGACGGTTGAGGATCACGCCGCAAAAGTCTACGCCGCGGTCGTATTCGCGAAATCCCAGCGCCAACGCCGCGGCGCTGTCGCCCATCGACTTGCAGTCGATCACCAGCGCCACGGGGGCGCGTAGCTTTTTGGCGATCTCCGCGGTGCTGCTGACGCCGCCGCGCCCGCCGTCGTACAGCCCCATCACTCCTTCGACGACGGCGAGATCGGCTTGCGAAGAGTTTTCCGCGAACAGGCGCTCCATCGCCGCCTCGTCCATCAGCCAGGTGTCGAGATTGTGCGCGGGGCGTCCGCTGGCCTGGGCCAGATAGCCGGGGTCGATGTAATCGGGGCCGATCTTGCAGGCCTGCACGGCCAGGCCGCGCTTTTTCAGGGCAGCGAGGATGCTGCAGGTGAGCGTTGTTTTGCCGCAGCCGCTCTGAGTGGCGGCGATGACGAGACGGGAGAACTTTTTCAGCGCGCTCATGGTCGTTCACTTCCTTTCGCCGAAGCGCTCCCGCTCCGGCCTATGCTGTCGCTATAGCAAACGCACCGTAAAACAAGATCTCCCACGGAGGCACAAAGGCTCGAAGAAAAGCAGAAGAAAGACATGAGGGGAAAGTACCTTTCCCATTTCAATCTCCGCGTCGCCGCTTCTCCGCGGCGGATGTCGTTCAAAAACTTCCGACGTTCCTAGAAGGTAACGCGCCCTTCTTTGAGCCAGCGGGCCAGGTCGAGGGCCGAGTAGGTGACGATCACGTCAGCTCCGGCGCGCGCCAGGCTGTACGCCGCTTCGGCGACGGCGCGCGGTTCGTCGAGCCAGCCTTTGGCGGCCGCGGCCTTGATCATGGCGTACTCGCCGCTGACGCAGTAGGAACCGACGGGCACGGGGCTGATCTCTTTGACGGCGCGCAGCACGTCCAGGTAGAGCAGGCCGGGTTTGACCATGATCATGTCGGCGCCTTCTTCGATGTCGAGTTCTGCTTCCTTGAGTCCCTCGCGCGCGTTGCGCGGATCCATCTGGTAGCCCCGGCGGTCGCCGAAGGCCGGCGCGGAGCCGGCGGCGTCGCGGAAGGGGCCGTAGAACGCCGAGGCGTATTTGACGGCGTAAGAGAAGATGATCTTGTCCTTCATGCCGGCGGCGTCCAGTCCGGCGCGCAGGGCGGCGACGTGGCCGTCCATCATGTCGGAGGGAGCGACGACGTCGGCCCCCGCCGCGGCCTGGGAAACGGCGATGCGCGTCAGGTACTCGAGCGTCTCGTCGTTGTCCACCTTTTCGCCGTGAAGGATGCCGCAGTGGCCGTGCGAGGTATATTCGCACATGCACACGTCGCCGATGAAAGTGATCTCGGGAAAAGCTTTTTTGCCGACGCGCAGCGCCTGCTGGATGACGCCGTTCTCGTCCCACGCGCCGGTACCGGTCTCGTCCTTGCGCTCGGGCAGGCCGAAGAGCAGCACGGCTTTGACACCGCAGCGCGCCATCTCTTCGAGGACGAGCGGGAAGGTGTCGGGGCTGTAACGTTTCTGCCCGGGCAGCGAGGGGATGTCTTCGACGATGCCGCGGCCTTCGCGGATGAACACGGGGTAGATGAACATATCGGCGCTGAGGCGCGTTTCCGCGACGAGGTTGCGGAGCGCCGGGGTTTGGCGCAGTCTTCTCGGTCTGACGATCATGATCTGCCATCTTCTTTCAAAGTATTGATAAGGTCTTCCAGCGTCGCGCGGGCGGCGACGCGGATGTTTTTCAGCCCCAGCCGTTCGGCTTCGCGCGCGGTCTGCGCGCCGATGCAGCAGGCCAGCGGCGCTTCCAGTTCGGGGCAGGCTTTTTTGAAGCCGCGCACGGTGGAGGCGCTGGTGAACAACACGGCGTCGACATTTACGGGCTGAAACGGAGCCGCAAGCGTTTCGGTTCGGTAGAGGGGCACTTCGCTGAAAACGACGCCGCGGGCGCGCAGCGTCTCGGTCAGCTCGGGCGAGCCGTCGAGCGCGCGGAACAGCAGCGCGGAGCCGCCTCGGCCGGCCAGTTCTTCGGCCAGATGGACGCCGTCGTAAACGGCGGGGACCAGATCGGGACGGAGCCCGCGCTCGCGCAGCGCCGCGGCTGTGGCGGGGCCGATGGCGGCGATTTTGGCCGCCCCCAGTTCGCGCACGTCGCGCCCTTCCGCGGCCAGACGCGCGAAGAAGCATTCCGCGCCGGTGGCGCTGGTGAAACCGACCCAGTCGTAGCCGTCCAGCGGCGGCAGTTTCGTCTCCAGCGGCGCGGCGGCGATGCAGGGAAATTCCACCACTTCGGCGCCGAGGTCGCGGAGCATCCGCGACAACCGTCCCTGACGGTTGGCCGGGCGCGTGACGAGCACTTTTTTGCCCCACAGCGGCAGTTTCTGCCGCCAGGCGAACCGCGACGCCAGAGCGGCTGCGGGGCCGACAAGGATGACGGCCGGCGCGCGCAGCCCGAAGTCGCGGGCTTTGCGTTCGAAATCGCCCAGAGTCCCGACGAGCGCGCGCTGGCGGGCGGTCGTGCCCGATTCGACGGCCGCCGTCGGCGTGTCGGCGGCGAAACCGCGCGCCAGCAGCTGCGAACAGATCTCCGCAATAGCGGCCGCGCCCATCAGAAACACGAGCGTGCCGTTCAGCCGCGCCAGCGCGTCGTAATCCTGCGCGGCGATGCCGCCCTCCTTGGTGTGGGCGGTGACGATGTGCAGCGAGTTGGCGAGGCCGCGGTGCGTGACGGGGATGCCGGCGCACTCCGGCGCGGCGATCGCCGAAGCGACGCCGGGCACGACCTCGTAGGGGATGTCGTGCGCCAGCAGCGCTTCGATCTCCTCGCCGCCGCGGCCGAACAAAAACGGATCGCCGCCTTTGAGGCGCACGACGTTATGTCCATTCAGCGCTTCGCGCACGATCAGAGCCTCGATCTCGCGCTGCGGCACGGGGTGGCGGCCGCCCTCCTTGCCCACGTCGATACAGCGCGCGGTGCGGGGCATGAGCGCCAGCACGCCGTCGCCGACGAGGCGGTCGAAGATCACGACTTCGGCGCGCTCCAGAACTTCGCGGCCGCGGCAGGTGAGCAGCCCGGGATCGCCCGGACCGGCGCCGACGAGCCAGACTTTGCCGACGGACATGAGATCACCTCATCTTTCCGAGAATTTTTTCGGCCAGCATTTCGCCGAGCCGCTGCGCTTCTTCGCGGCGTCCCGTCAACGACGCGCGAAGTTTCAGGCCGCGATTTTCGTCGGCGAAAAAGCCCGTCAGCTTCATCTCGCCGCCGCGAAGCTGCGCGCACGCGCCGACGGGCGACGCGCAGCCGCCGCCGAGCGCCGCCGAGAAGACTCGTTCGGCGCGGGCGCAGTCCGTCGCGTCAGGGTCGAAAACGGCGTCGAGCCAGTCTTCGTTTTTGTCGCCGGCGCGTCCCTGACAGGCGAGGATTCCCTGTCCCGGCGCGGGGACGATCTCGTCGATCGAAAAGTAACGGCTGACGCGCGCGTTCAAGCCGAGGCGCGCCAGTCCCGCGGCCGCGAGGATCAGCGCCGAGAACTGGCCTTCGTCGAGCTTGCGCAGGCGCGTGCCGACGTTGCCGCGCACCGGACGCACCTCGGCGCCGGTAAACAGATCGAGCGCCTGCAGGCGGCGTCGTGCCGACGAGCAGCCGATCACAGCGCCGTTCATGGCCGAGATTCCGTCGGGCAGCACGAGCGCGTCGCGGGGATCGCCGCGGCGGAAGCAGGCGAGCAGCGGCAGCCGTTCGTTCACGGCGGCGGGCAGGTCCTTGAGGCTGTGGACGGCCACGTCGATGCGGCCGGCGAGCAGGGCCTCTTCCAGTTCCCGCGTGAAAAGTCCCTTGATGCCGAACGCATCCGACGCTTCCGAGAACGGTTTCATGTTCACGTCGCCGCTGGTGGCGATGGGCACGAGTTCGAGACGGTATTCGGGATGGGCGCGCCCGACGGCATCCATGACAAGGTGCGTCTGCGCCAGCGCCAGATCGCTCTTGCGGCTGCCAAAACGAAGGATTTTCATCGGCGGTTTTCTTCTTTCCTATGGAGTTCTTCGGCGACGATCCCGGGCCAGATCTCTCTGAGGCGGTCGGCCAGGCGGCGCGTCAGAGCCGGATCGAGTCCGCCGCTCGACGCCGATACGGCGGCCGCGCCGCAATGAATCAGCGCGGGAAAGTAAAAAGTGCCCTCGGCGGCGTTGTCGGCGATGCTGACGGGGACGCCGCGTTTTTTCGCCGCGGCGGCGATCAGGCGGTTCTGTTCGCGATTGTCGGTGGCGGCCACGGCCAGGACCGCGCCGTCGAGGTCGCTCTCGCGCCATTCGCGCGCGGCGGTGTCGAAACCGTCCCATCCCTCGCAGAACACGACGGCGACGGCGCGCACGTCGGCGCCGCAGCTTTTCAGCGTTTGCGCGCGCCGCAGGGCGACGGGGCCGCCGCCGATCAGCAGGGCTTTCTTGCCCTCGAGTGGCAGCAGCATCGGAAACAGCGGCGGACATTCGAGTTTCATCTCGCGCCGCAGCCACAGCATCGCTTCGTCGACAGTCGCCCCTTCTTCGTCGCCGCGGCCGATAAGAATGACGCGCGCGCCGCGGTTCTGCGCCGCGCGCAGCTTTTCCTCCATGCCGCCGGACGCGCCGCCGTCCTTGGTGACGATCACCGTCGCGCCGGTGGCCGCGAGCATTTGCTCGTTCATGGCGGCGCTGAACGGTCCCTGCATGGCGATCAGGTGCCCGGCGTCGTAGCCCAGCGCCTCGCATTGGGCGATCACGTCCGACGTGGGCAGCACGCGGGCGAAAAGACGCTCCTTTGCGCGGCTTACGCCCGCGAAGGCCGGCAGCTCTTTGCTGCCCACCGTGAGCAGGACTTTCTCGCCGCCGCCGTCCAGCAGCGCCGCCGCCTCTTCCGGCGTGGCGACCGCGGTCACGTCGCCGAACAGCGGCGTTCTGGCGCGCGCCACGCGCAGCAGCTTCACGCCCGTGCGTTCGCAGGCGCGGCGCACGTTCTTCGTCACTTCCAGCGCGTAAGGGTGCGTGGCGTCGATCACGTGGGTGACCTTCTCGGCGCGGAACAGATCTTCCATGGCCGTTTCGTCGAGACGGCCCGTGAGCACGCGCACGTTTTCGAGCCCTTCAAGCAGCTTGGCGCCGTAAGCGGTGGCCACGCAGCAAACGGCCGGCACGCCGCGGCGCAGCAGTTCGCGCGCCTCGGTCGTGCCGCCGAAGACCAGCAGCCGCCCGTTCATGGCCGCTGATAGCCGCGCGGCGTGACGAGGCGGCCGTCGAGGAATTTCGTGGCGCTGCTGCCGACGATGGCCGTGCAGAACATGTCGAGCTTCTCGTCGGCGAGTGCCCCCAGCGTGGTCAGATGCGCCTCTTCGCCGTCGCGCCCGGCGCTGCGCACCCATCCGGCCGCCGTGTCGGCGCTTTTCGTCTTCAGCAGCGTTTCGCAGGCCAGACGCAGATTGTCGGGACGCCCGCGGCTCATGGGGTTGTAAAGGCAGATCACGAAATCGCCGGCCGCGGCCGCTTCGAGGCGGCGCGCGATCAGCTTCCACGGCGTGAGCAGGTCGCTGAGGCTGACGACGGCGAAGTCATGCGTCAGCGGCGCGCCGAGCACGGCCGCGGCGGCGCAGGCCGCCGTGACGCCGGGCACGACGGTCACCTCGTCGCGTCCCGCCGCCACTTCGAGCATGATGCCCGCCATGCCATAAACGCCGGGGTCGCCGCTGGAAACGACGCCTACCGTGTTCCCCGCCAGCGAACGGCGCAGCGCGTCCTCGCAGCGCTGCACTTCGCCCTTCATGGGCGAGACGACCAGTTCCTTGCGTCCCTCGAAACGGGGCGCGATCAGGTCGACGTACGTTTTGTAGCCGACGATGACGTCGCATTGTTCCAGCGCCGCGAGCGCGCGCGGCGTCAGCTGGTCTTCGCCTCCGGGGCCGAGGCCGACGACGTAGATCATGCTTGCGCCTCCGTATCAGAAACGTTCTTCATGGATGGGTCCGCCTTTTCCGTGTGATCGAAAAATTTTCGCCGCGCCAGCGCGAAAGTGACGCCGGGATAGCGCGCTTTGCCGCGCAGCAGGGGGCCGAGCCCCGAAGCCAGAACGGCCGCCCGTTCGCAGACGTTGCCCACGCCCGTGACGTCGAGGACTTTTTGCGAATGAGAGAACTGCCCCGGCACGGCGGCGAGTTCCGCGGCCGGGAACGTGAGAAAGGGAACGCCCAGCTCGCGCGCCAAATCCGCCAAGCAGGGTTCGTCCTTTTTCAGGTCGATGGAAGCCAACGCGCAAAGCGACAATTTCGAGACTCCCGCGCCGCTTAAAAAATCGTCCAGCGCCGCGCGCAGAGCCGCGCTCGTCGTACCGCGCTTGCAGCCGACGCCGAGCGCGAGGTTGCGCGGCCGCAGCCACAGCGTCACCGGCCAGGGCGCGGGCTGTTCCATTTCGGTGACGGCGACGCCGATTTTTTCGCCGTCGAGCGCGGCCGCGGAAACGCTCTTGACCGCGCCGATGTTTTCGACGGCGCAGTCGTGTTCTTTCGCCCATACGTCCACGGCTTCGACCTTATGGACGTCGGTCGCCGTGGTGATTATCGGACGGCCGCCCGTCAGCGCCGCGACGCGGCGCGCCAGCTCGTTGGCGCCGCCGAGATGCCCCGAAAGCAGCGAGATCACGTTCCGTCCCCGATCGTCGAGACAGACGACCGCGGGGTCGCGCGTCTTGTCCTTCAGGCACGGAGCGACGGCGCGCACAGCAATGCCGCAGGCCGAGACGAATACCAGCGCGTCGCTGGAGGAAAAACGTTCGCGCGTCCAGACGGCGATCGAGCCCGTCAGAGGCGAGACGTCTCCGCCGGCGTAGCGGGGCGGGGCCCAGGCCCGCCCGCCGAGACGGGCGGCGATCAGCCGGGCCAGTTCCGTCCCGTCGCGCGTGAAGGCGACGGCGTGAAGGTACGTCATCGGCTGGCCTTGCGGAAGCCGTGCGAGAACGAGGCGTCGTAGAGCCTCGACAGCTCGTAGTCCTCGCCGAGGAATCCACCCACGAGGATCAGCGCCGTGCGGCGGACGCCCGCTTCCGCCGCCATGGCCGCGATGGTCGAAACGTCGCCGCGCAGCACCTTCTGTTCGGGCCACGACGCCTTGTAGACCACGGCCGCGGGCGTGTCGGGCGCGTAACCGCCCCGCATCAGCGCCGCGCAGGTCTCTTCCAGCAGACCGGAGGAAAGGAACAGCGCCATCGAAGCGCCGTGAGAGGCCAGCGACGCCAGCTTCTCGCCGGGAGGTACCGGCGTGCGCCCCTCCATGCGCGTGATGATCAGCGTCTGGCTGACGGACGGCAACGTGTATTCCGCCTCCACGGCGGCCGCGGCGGCGCAGAACGAACTGACGCCGGGCGTGATGTCGTAGGCGACGCCCAACGCTTTGAGCCGGTCGATCTGCTCGCGGATCGCGCCGTAGATCGACGGGTCGCCGGTGTGCAGCCGTACCACTTCAAGGCCGCGGCGGTCGGCGTCGGCCATTTTCTCTATCACCTCGTCCAGCGTCATCGAAGCGCTGTTGTAGATCTCGCAGCCTGCGGGCGTGCCGTTCAGCAGTTCGGGATTGACCAGCGAACCGGCGTAGATCACCATGCCCGCCCGCGCCAGCAGTTTCGCGCCGCGCAGCGTGATCAGGTCGGGCGCGCCGGGGCCGGCGCCGACAAAGTGGATCATGTTATCGTCCTTCTTTCTGTATGCCGGCGGTGAACGCCGAAAAGATGGTGACGGGGTTCTGCGCGGCCATAATGAGCGTGCCGCCGATCTTTTTGGCGCGGCCGACGGCCACCTGTACGGCGTCGAAATCATGGAAGCCGGCTCCGGCGAGGTTCTCGGCCGCGGCCGCGTAGGTTTTGAAGGCTACCGCCGAGACGACGACGCGGATCCCTTCGCCGAGCGCGGCGACGGCGCGCAGCAGCTCCGGCAGTTCCGGGCCGCTGCCGCCGACGAAGACGTGCGTGGGGCGCGGCAGCGACGGCAGCACGGCGGCGTTGTCGCCCTCGTACAGCGCGACGTTGTGCCGGTGGAACTTTTTGACGTTGCGGGCGATCAGCGCCGCGGCTGCGGGATTTTTCTCCACGGCGCAGACCCGACCGTCTGCGCAGAACAGCGCCGCCGCGACCGTCACCGAGCCGGTACCCGCGCCCAGATCCCAGAGCGTCGAATCGCGGCGCAGACGCAGCTCGTCGAGGATCGCCGAGCGCACGGTCTCGCGCGTCATCGGCACGTCCGCGCGGAGAAAATCGTCGTCTCGCGGGCGCGCCTGCGGCGCGCTCCACGGCGAAGGATTTTCGATCAGAACCAACGACAGGTCGTCGTATTCCCGCGCCGCCAGTTCCGCGGGAGAACCGCGGCTGAGGCGCTGGTCGCCGTAGCTGAGCCGCTCGCCGACGGTGAGACGCAGGTGGTGCATGTCCCAGTCAGCAAGCAGGCGGCAGAGGCGGCGCGGGTTCCACTGCGGCCCGCAGAAGAAGATCGTCTTTCTGTTCTGGTCGGTGGCGTCGAGGACCTTCGCCTCGCCGAGATCGCGCCCGTGCCCGGAGAGGACAACGGCGTCGATCCACGTTTCGCGTGCGGCGGCGCACAGGCTTTGCAGCGAACTGACGCCGGGGATCACTTCGAGGTCGTCGCCGGGGAAGCGTTTTTTGAGCAGCGGCAGTAAACTGAACACGCCCGCGTCGCCGGAGACGAGCACGGCCACGGAATTTCGGTCGAGCGCGGCATCGACGGCGGCAAACGTCTCCTCGAATTTGCCGAGGGCGATGACGTTGGGATGGCCGCCCGCCAGCGCGCGATGGCGCGGCGCGGCGACCACACACCCGGCGCGCCGGATCGTTTCGCGCGCGGTGGATGTCAGTTGATCGGCGCCGCCCGGGCCGACGCCGACGACGAAAAGTTTATTGCGCATGGGCGAGTTCCTCCGCGAAGGCCGCCGCGCCGGCGCTCGCGCCCAGCAGTCGGCCCTGATTGTCGATAAAAGCGGCTTCCACGGCGAGGTCGCCGAACATCCGCTCGCGGCAGCGCTTTGCCGTCACCTCGGCCAGCGTCGTCCAAAGGAAGTCGAGCTTTTCTTCGCGGACGATCTGCATGGCGACCTCGGTCGTAGTGCTCTCGTAAAGTTTCCTGACGATCTCGCGTCCCGCTCCGGCCAGAGCGGCCTGCGTGCAGAGGGCTTCGCGGCGGCCGTCGCCGGTGCGGTTGTAGGTGTCGAACGTTCCCGCGGCAACCTTGAGCAGCTTACCGGGGTGGCCGCAGATCAGCGCGCGTTCGAACTTGAGCCGCAGCGCCTCGTCGAGCACGAAGCCGATGTAGTTGCCCGTGTGCATGATGACGCGCCCGCCGATGTTCCATACGTGCCGCATGGCCTTTTCGCCGCTGTTGCCGAAGCACAGGCCGACGCACTTCAGCCCCGACGAAGCGAACGTACTCAGTTCCAGCGAGAACGAAGCGTAGACCGACTCGACGTTGTACGGCTTGACGATGCCTGTGGTGCCCAGCACCGACAAACCGCCGGTGATGCCGAGACGGGGGTTGAACGTGTGCGCGGCCTTTTCTTCGCCGCCGGGGATGGAGACGGTGACGCAGGCGCGGCGCGGGCCGATGACGGCGCGCAGCGCCTCTTCGATCATTTGGCGCGGCACGGGATTGACGGCCGCTTCGCCGACGGGGATTTTCAGCCCCGGCAGCGTCACTGTGCCCACGCCCGGGCCGGCCCTGAAGGAGACGGGGCCGTCGCCGTCGCCCAGTTCCACCGACGAGATCACCGTCATGCCGTCGGTGGCGTCGGGGTCGTCGCCGGCATCCTTGACGACGCCGCAGGCCGGAAAGACGTACTCGACGATGTCGAGCGTGAGTTCCTTGCCGGCGGGCGTGACGATGCGCACCTGCGCGGGGCACCGCCCCGTCGTCAGGCGCAGCGCCGAAGCCTGCGCGGCCGCGGCGGCGCAGCTGCCGGTGGTGAAACCTTCGCGCAGGCCGCGGCTATCGTGTAATTCCATAGAGCAGCGCGTTGAGGACCGCCGAGGCGACGGCGGAGCCGCCCTTGCGTCCCATGGCGGCGATCGAGGGCACGGCGGTGCGCGCCAGGCGTTCCTTGGACTCGATCACGTTGACGAAACCGACGGGCACGCCGACGACCAGCGCCGGACGGGCCTCGCCCGCGTCGATCAGCTCGCAGAGGCGGGTCAGCGCCGTCGGCGCGTTGCCGATGGCGAAGATGGCCTGCGGCGTCTCGCGCACGGCCGCCTCCATGCTCACCACGGCACGGGTGACGCCGCGCGACGCGGCTTCTTCGCGGACGGCGGCGTCCGACATGCGGCAGACGACCTGCACGCCCAGCGTCTGGCAGGCTTTTTTGTTGACGCCGGCGGCGGCCATCATCGTATCGGTGACAATGGTCGTCCCGGCGCGGAGCGCTTCGCGGGCGCGCCCGACCACGTCCGGCGTGAAGCGCAGGTTCTTCTGGAACTCGAAATCGGCGGTCGTATGGATGACGCGCATGACCACGGGCAGGTTCTCCTCCGGTCCTTGCCACGGTTCCATTTCGGCGGCGATCGTTCTCATGCTCGCCTGTTCGATCTCTTCCGGTCTCACAGCGTTCACCTCTTCTAAGGCAAAATTTCGTTTCACAGACACAGCGGCAGCGCCGCCAGCGCCAGCGTCAGCAGGCTGAGCGCGGCCGACGCGGCGACGTTCCACAGCAGCATGGACTGGGCGACGGCGCGCGGGAAAAAGCCGAAGTAATAGCCGGCGTTGGTGCGCACGAGCCGCGTGATCAGGCTCAGGCTGTTGCCGAAAAGCAGCGCGAAAACCGCCTGCGCGGTCGACAGCTCGCCCGCGGCCAGACTGCCCCCGGCCAGCGCCAGCGCCGCGGAAACGTGGGCGAAAGACGCCGCCGCCACCGCCATAGCTGGCAGAGGAAAAAAGACGCTGTCGCGCAGCCAGAGCTGTAGATATTTTTCCGCCCATGGCACGACGAGCACGGCGAGCGCGTAGAAGAACCACGCCAGCGGCAGCGTTTTCAGCAGCTTGAAGCCGAATCTCCGCGCCGTCTCGCCGCCCGCCGCCGTTTCTTCCAGAGGTCGGTCGTCGTGTTCGCCGCGGTTGAGAATGAAAAGCTCGAGCGCGAATTTCGCCGCCGAGCGCAACAGCAGCGTCAGCGCGAAGAACGCGCCCGCCCAGCCGGCCAGACTGCACGACAAAACCATCGTCGCGACCCAGCGGCGCGCGTAGGCCGGAAAAGCCAGCAGCAGCGTGCCCCATTTGGCCGTGCGCGGCGAAATGCGCCCGCTGTCCAGCGCCGAAGCTACCACGGCGGCGCCGGCTTTCGACGAGCCGATGCTGACGGTCAGCGCCGCGCCGAGCGTAGCGCCGATGCCCCATCGTTTCAGCCGCGGCAGGGCACGCCGCAGCGCTTTGTCCGCCAGCCCCGTGCGGACGATCAGCGCGCCGATCAGAAAACCGGCGAGAATATCGATCGTCAGCCGCAGTTCGCCGCGGAGCAGACGCGCCCAGTCCATGGTCAGCGCCACAGCAGCAGGATCGAAAGGTATTCCTCGGCCGGTTCCAGCGCCGCGCCGCCCGAGAAGATCTTCTGGTCGGGCAGACCGGCGCGGTCGATGCGCAGAATCTTGTTCCACGGGCCGGCTTCTTCCACCGTCGAGCGGAGCTGTCCGCGCAGCGCGCAGGGCTTGTAGACCGCGGCGGCGTCGGCCGCTTTCAGCGCGGCGGCGATCCGTTCGCGCGACGCCGTGGCGGGGACGATGGCGAGGATCTCGCTCCCCATGGCGAGGAACGAGCCGGACTTCGCCGCGGCCAGGCAGTGCGCCGAGATGCCGGGCGTCAGCTCGAGTTCCAGTTCGGGGACGATCTGCTTCCACAGCTCGTAAAGGTAGAAACCCGTGGCGTAGAGCGTAGAGTCGCCGATCACGGGCAGCACGACCGTCTCGGCGTTTTGCCAGAGAGGGCGCAGCTCTTCCAGCTGCGCTTTCAGCGCCGCGTCGCGGGATGTCGCGTCGCCGGTCATCGGAAACAACACCGGCGTCGTTTTCAGATCGGGCAGATGCGGTCGTACGGCCTGTTCGGCCACGCTGGCCCGCTCCGCATGAGAATGGGGGCTGAGCACCAGGTCGGCCCGCTTGATCAGTTTCAGCGCGCCGGCGGTGACGAAATCGGGATCGCCGGGACCGACGCCGGCAACGATAAATTTCATGGGATCACTCTCCGTAAAAAATGCGGATCAATTCCGCCCCGCCCGTTTTGAGCCCAAGCAGCGAGGGACGGCTCAGCCAGTACTCGGGGATCTGCGCGAGCTTGACGGAAGCGAGCGCCGCCGCCCACGGGCGGGCTTTGACCTCGTCGAGCGAGGCGCGGTTCATCGGCCCGTGCTGGACGAGGTAGACGTCCAGCCCTCCGGCGAGCAGCTTCATGACGCGCTCTACTCCCCAGGGAGCGACGGCGCTGCCGCGGCGGATCGGTTCGGCTTCCGCGGCGGCGTTTACGCCTCCGGCCAGTTCGATCAGATGCGCCGCCCACGAATCGGGGGAACAGGTGTGCAGTTCCTTGGCCGTAGCTTCGACGAAGACCGACGGCGCGGGGCGGCCGCCTCGTCGGGCCGCCGCTGCCTGCCGGATTTCATCGCAGGCTTGCGCGAACTGGGCTTCCGCCGCCTGCGGATCGACGCCGATCAGCGGCGCCAGCGCCCGCAGGTAGGCGGTGAAAGAATCCCACGAGGGCGGATCGAAGCGCATGACGGGAACTCCGGCGCGTTCGAGCACGCCGCGCAGTTCGGGATTTTGCTTTTCCACCAGCGTGCGCGTCAGCACGAGATCCGGCTTGAGCGCCAGCAGCGCCTCGGCGCCGACGTTGAGGGCGAAGCGCGGCAGATCGGTGAGGCGCGATGGTTCGTCGTTTTTCGACAGCGCGATCAACCTTCCCTCGCCGCCCAGGGCGATAATGTTGTCGGTGTGCCCCGAATAGAGCGAAACGATGCGCTCGTAAGCCGTCGCCGGCGCGGCCCAAACGAACGCCATCAGAAAAATGGTCAGCGTTTTTTTGAAGGATGCCATGCTTTATCACCTTCGGGCGAAATGTAGGGGACGAACGGCGTGTCGTAAAGTTTTTCCAGCACGCCGCCGTCGATGCGATCCGCGCGCCCGGCGGCGATCAGTTCGCCGCCGCGGAGAGCGAGATAACGGTCGGCGCAGGACAGCGCGGCGTTGATGTCGTGGGCGACGACGATCACGGTTTTCCCGCCGGCGGCAAGCCCGCGCATGAGGCGGAAGGCATGCTGGGCCTGGCGGGGATCCATGGCCGAAGTCGGTTCGTCGAGCAAAAAGACGGGCGGATCCTGGGCCAGTACCATGGCGAGGAGCACGCGCTGCCGCTCGCCGCCCGACAGTTCGGTGACGGGGCGGAAGAGCAGCGGCGCGATTTCCAGACGCTCGGCTGCCGCCTGAATGGCACGGTCGTCCGCGGGCGAGCGCCGAGCCAGCAGACGCTGGTACGGCAGACGGCCGAAACCGATCACGTCGTAGACGCTGAAAGCCGCTTTCATGACCGCCTGCTGGGCGACGACGCCGAGCAGGCGGCCGAGCTCGCGGCGAGGACAGCGCCGGATCTCGCGCCCGCCGAGCGCGAGGCTGCCCCGATAGGGCAAAAAACCGCCCAGCGTTTTGAGCAGCGTGCTTTTGCCGCTGCCGTTGGGGCCGATCAGAGCCGTCACCAACCCCGGTTCGACCGAGCCGGAAACGCCTCTGAGGACTTCGCGGTCCCCGTAGCCGGCGCTGAGATCGCGCAAACAATACGAAAGAGACGGCGCGGTCATTTTCTTTTCACCAGAATCCAGCAGAAAAAAGGGCCGCCGATCAGCGCCGTGATCACGCCGACGGGCAGTTCCCCGAGACGCTGGGCCGCTCCGTCCGCCAGCGCCGTCAGCAGAGCGCCGGCGAGGAAGCTGAAGACCAGCAGCGGCCGGTGCGAGGGCCCGATGAGGAGCCGCAGGACATGCGGCGCCACCAGCCCCACGAAACCGATGATGCCGAAACTGCTCACGCTCATGGCCGTGCCCAGCGACGCGGCGCAGAGCAGACGCCGCCGCAGTTTTCTCTCGTCGACGCCGAGCATTTCCCCCTGCCCTTCGCCGAGCGAGACGGCGTCGAGCCGTCGCCCGTAAAGCCAGGCCGGGACCAGCGTGATCGCCGCGCCCAGCCAGACCAGACGCGCCGCCGCGGGCGAAGCGCCGGAAAAACTGCCCATCAGCCAGAGCACGATCGCTCCCAGCTTGTCGTCGGCGACGGCCTTGAGAAGCGTCACCCCCGCCGAGAGCACGGCGTTGGCGATGATGCCCGCCAGCACCAGATACGCGCCGCTGCCGCCGTTTTTGCGCGCGATCAGATTGACCAGCGCCAGCGAACCGAGCGCGCCGGCGAACGCCGTCGGCGTCACCGCCAAGCGGTCGAAGAAAAATCCCACCGCGCCGCCGAACGCCGCGCCCGCGGCGATGCCCAGCGTGTAAGGTTCGGCCAACGGATTGGCCAAAAGCCCCTGCAGGACGACGCCCGAGACGGCGAGCAGCCCCCCGGCTCCCGCCGCCGCGAAGAACCGCGGCAGGCGGACGGCGCGGATCACCAGCGCCTCGGCGGTCTCGCTCTCGGCGGCGGGAAGAAACGGCGAGAGCAGTTCAAAGACGCGGGAGAGTGGAATATTCCACTCTCCCTGCGTGATTCGCCACAGCGCCGTCAGAAAGAGCAGAACGCCGAGCGCCGCTCCGAGGCGGAAGTATCGCGCACGAAGTTGCGAACGCCAGCGCTCGAGATTTCCGACAGGCGACGGAGGCATGTTTACTTCATCATTTCCTTCAGGTGTTCCACGAAGGCGGCGGTAACGTTCTTGTCCTCGCCAAGGCCCTTGATGTAAGTCTCGACGGCGAAGCCTTCCTTCTTGAGGATGCTGTACCAGGACTCCGGATCGTCTTTGTCGGCCATGTCGTTGTTGGCGTGGTCGCCGGCCACGATCATCAGCGGCGAGACGAGCGTCTTCTTGTAGCCGGCTTTCTTCAGCGCGGCGACGACGTCTTCGATCAGCGGCGTGTTCTCGACGGTGCCGATGAAGAAACGGCCGTCAGCGACTTTGTTTAGGGCGACCTGAAGCTGGCTGTACATGGCGTTGGCGATATGGTGCGGCGTGCCGTGTCCCATCAGCACGACGGCGGTGTCCTTGCCGGCGAGTTTTTCGAATCTCTTCACGAGGATCGCGGCCATCTCGTCGCAGCCTTCGACGCTGGACAGGAACGTCTTGCCGAGGCGCAGATCCTTGATGCCGTATTTGCCTTTCAGTTCGCCCCAGGCTTCGACAACATTCTTGATCTCGTCGTATTCGGCGCCGGGGATGATGTGCGTCGGCATCACGCCGACCGTAGCGAACCCTTCGTCGTTCAGCTGCGCCAAAGCCATGACGGGCGTGGGGGGAACGTTCTTCTTGCCTTCGCGGGCCAGCTTGCGGCGGATGATGTTGGAGGTAAAGGCCAAGCGCACCTCGGCGCCGGGGAACGCCTTTTTGGCGGCGACGACCAGATTGTCGATCGCTTTGCGGGCGCTGGGCATGGAGGTGCCGAAAGAGGTGATCAGGATGGCCTGTTTCTCTTCCTTTTTGGCTTCCTTGGCGCAGGCGATCCCGGAGAAAGCGACGGCCGCGAGGGTGACGGCGAGAATCATGGACTTAAAGGACATATTCATCAGACGACCTTTCATGAAATTTTTTTCCGAAGCTCGGGCCTCGGGAGACAAAAAAAGACACGACCCTGCGTCGTGTCCTTCCGCCGCGGCTGTCACTGGTCAGCCGCACAGGAGTTCGCCCACGCAAACATTCCCCCTTTGCAAGCTCCCTTTAAAGAATATTCTGGCTTCTCTTCATCCTCGTCCGAGTCTTCCCAATAACGCGATCAGTGACGTGCTTCGGATTTGTCCGAGTTACAGCGGCGGGGCCGCGCCGGATTTCCACCGGCTTCCTCTTTAAACGGAGTTCCATGTTCGATTGCCGTCATTATAACACGGAGTCGCAGCCGCTTCAATGAAACATAACGAAGATGAAAACGTTTTTTGCGCGGCGGAAAATGACGAAGCCCCGGCTCCGTGCCGAAGAAACGCGCCGCCGAATTTTTGGGGGCGGACGCGGCGACAAAATTCTGCAATCGGCGCTTGCCAATTTGGCGGCGAAAAATTACCATATAACCGGTGATTGAAGAAAATATCGCGTTACATTTCTCATGGAGGTGCTTCTTAATTGGAAAATTCACTGCGCCTTGAAGTGGTTACATCGCTCCGCCCCGAGGCGGTCGTCGATCTTTACATGGATGCCGGCTGGTGGGAAGAGGGCTGGAGCGAAGACGTCATCCCCGCGATGGTGGCCAATTCCTTCCGGTTCGTGGCGCTGTTCGACGGCGACGAGCTGGTCGGCATGGGACGCGCCCTTGCCGACGGCGTCAGCGACGCTTACATTCAGGACATCGTGGTGCGCACCGATTACCGCGGTCAGGGCTGGGGGAAGAAGATCGTTTCCCGGCTTGTGAAGGAACTCCGCGCCGTCGGGATCGACTGGATCGGTCTGGTCGGCGCTCCGGGCACTCAAGCCTTTTACGAGAAGCTCGGCTTCAGCGAAATGCCCCAGTTCGTGCCCATGAAGTATCAGTGCTGAGCCGGACTGAAGACATAAAAGCATCCGTTTGCCTTGAAAAGGAGAATCGTGTAGAATTCTTGAAATGCGTCCTTGCCAGGGCGCGCCAAGCTGAGAAATGAGCCGGCCGGCGCGGAGATTCTGCCGCCGCTTTATCTGAGGAGGAAACAAATGGAACGTCTTGAAGATCTCCTGCTGGAGAGTTTGAGAAAACGCGCCGCCGCGGATGTGTTTTGGTGGGACGGGGAGTGGCTGAAGGGGCAGGCGCTGCTGGACGCCGTCGCCGCGGAACGTGAAGCGCTGACGGCGGCCGGTTTCAAAGAAGGGCAGCGGCTCATGACGCTGCTGCCCAACTGCCCGGCGCTGCTGACGTTGACTCTTGCCGTCTGGACCCTGAAAGGCACGCTGGTCCCGCTGAACATGCGCGCCGGCACCGACAATCTGCTGCCCACCATCGACCTCGTGCAGCCGTTCGCGATCGCGGTCGCGCGCGGCGACGCCAAAGCCGCAGCGGGCGTGCTGCGCTACCCCGTCGTGGAGATCGAGCCGACGACCGGCACGCTTGACAAATTCCGCGGCGTGGAACGCAAAACGACGACGCCCGACTGGGCCGTGTTCTTCACGACTTCGGGCACGACCGGCCTGCCCAAGGCCGTGCCGCTGAGCCACGAAAATTTCGTCGACAACGTGCGCTCGATCTGCAAACATTTCCCGATTTATCCGAGCGACACGATCATCTGGGCGCTGCCGAACTTCCACTCCTTCGGCCTGACGCTCTCCATGCTGCTGCCCCAATACGCCGGCGCGAAAGTCGCCGCCGTGCCCGCGTTCATGCCGCCGCTGAAAACGCTCGAGGCGATCCGCGACGCCGGCTGTACCGTGCTGTTCCTCGTGCCCGCCATGCTTGAGTTCCTGAAGCGTTCGGCCGCACACAATCCCATCGAGATCAACTCGGTCCGCGCCGTCATTACCGGCGGCGACCGGCTCAATACGATGCTCGACCAGGCCAGCATGGAGCTGTTCGGCCATCCCATTCTCGAAGGCTACGGCACGACCGAGTGCTCGCCCGTCGTCACCTTCAACAACGACGAAAAGACGCGCAAGCTCGGCACCATCGGTCCCGTCCTGCCCGGCTACGAGTGGAAAGTCTGCGATCAGCAAGGCAACGCGCTGCCGCCTGAAACGCCCGGCGTGCTCAAACTGCGCGGCAAGTCCGTGTTCCACGGCTACTACGAAGCGCCCGAAGTCACCGCCGAGCGCCTCGCCCCCGACGGCTGGTACGACACCGGCGACGTCGTCAAATACGACGCAGACGGCTATATCACCGTGCTCGACCGCCTCACCGACATCATCATCGTCGGCGGTTTCAACGTCTATCCCCAGGAAGTGGAACGCATCCTCAACGTCCATCCGTCGATCGCCCAGGCGGCCGTCGTGGCCATGCACCACCTCGTCAACGGCGAGATCCCGCGCGCTTTCGTCGTGCTCAAGGAAGGCGCTTCGGTCACCGACCGCGACATCATCGAATACTGCAAGGGCAAACTCGCCAACTACAAGATCCCGCGCAAGGTCGATTTCGTCGAGAGCCTGCCCGTATCGCCTTCGGGCAAGATCCTGCGCCGCAAGCTGAGAGAGCTTGAGTGACGTCTGTCCGATCCAAAATGTTTCGCCGCCCGGGCGAATTTTTTCAGAGGTGAGAGAAGAAGTGAAGAAATTTGTCCTGGCGCTGCTGCTGACGTTCGCATTCATGCCGGCGGCGTTTGCCGCGCGCATGCGGCTGACGGTGCCGGAAGAGGCGCCGATCGGTCAGCCTTTTTTTCTGGAGCTGCGCGCCAACGAAGCGATCGGCGACGTCACGGTGACGTGGCGCGGGCAAAAGTTTGTCCTCGCGCCGCGCCGCAACGCCGTGCGCACGATCCTCGGCGCGCCCAACGACGCGAAACTGGCCGGTTCGACGCTGCCCGTGCAGGTAGAGTTCGACTGCGGCGCCAAAGGCCGGATCCGGGCCGAACGAAAAATCAAAGTGACCGGCTACCGTTACCCCAAACAGGTGCTCACAGTCGCGCCGAAGATGGTCACTCCGCCTCAGTCGAAGTTGAAACGCATCGCCGAAGAGCGCCAGCTCGTGCGGAAAGCGCTGGCGACGCGCAGCAAAGGCGGCGTGCTGCCGCGCCGTTACGTGCCCCCCGTGCCGGGGATCCCCACCGCGTATTTCGGCGGCTTCCGCGTCTACAACGGCGTGCCCCGCAGCGGCCATGGCGGCCTCGACCTGCGCGCCGCCGTCGGTACGCCGGTCAGAGCGATCGCCGACGGCACGGTCGTGCTCGAAGGGGCCCATTATTTTTCCGGCGGCGCCGTCTACGTGGATCACGGCAGCGGCGTGCTGTCCGCCTATTTCCATCTGTCGAAGAACCTCGTCAAAGCCGGCCAGAAAGTGAAAGCCGGTGACGCGATCGCCCTTTCCGGCGCGACGGGGCGCGTCACCGGACCGCACCTCCACCTCAGCCTTTTCAGCGGCGGCGCGGCGCTCGATCCTCTGCCGCTGCTCGAACCACAAAGATTGCCCAAAGGCGTGGAAGTGCTGTACGAATTTTAGGCTTCGATTTTATTTATCCAAGGAGGAACCACGATGAAAAAAATCACCATGTTCATGTTCGAAAGCTGCCCTCACTGCAAGCTGGCCCGCAAGTGCCTCGACGAGCTGAAGGCCGAACACCCCGAGTACGCCGCCGTTCCGTTCGAGATGGTCGACGAGAAGAAACAGCCCGACGTCGCCGCGAAGTACGATTACTATTATGTGCCCACGTTTTTCGTGGACGGCGAGAAAGTTCACGAAGGGCACGCCGAGAAGGCCGACGTGGAAAAAGTCTTCAAGGCCGCCCTGGCATAGCGAGAAAATCGCACGCGAACGCCCCGCCTCACGGCGGGGCGTTTTCGTTTCGAACAGGTTACAGGAACTGAACAAAATTGCCGCTGCGGCTTCTTGATTCCCGCAAATTTATGTATAATGGCGGCAACGCATCTTTCGTCGGGCGCGAAAAAGCCCGACCGATCAGGAGGCTGATGCCCGTGTACAAGGAAACGATCGCCGCTCTTCTGGCGGCCGCTGTGCTAGCCGTCCCCGCCGCGGCGAAGGACGGCCGCGCCTCAAAACGCCCCGAACGTCCCGTGCTGACGACGGAGACGGCCCTTGAACTGGCCTGCGCGAACAATCCCTCGCTGGCGGCCGCCGAGGCCCGCATCGAACAGGCCCGGCAGCAGCTCGCCCAGGCCCGCGCCGACAAACTGCCCAAGCTGTACGCCGCGCTCGCCGGGGCGTGGCAGGGAGAAGAAGGAAAAATTCCCGCCGTGACCGTCGATTCGAAGACCGGACAAATTTTTAGTGGTTACGCCCTCAATTCCTTCGAAGAAGCCTATCAGGCCGCGCTCGGCGTGCAATGGCTGCTTTTCAGCAGCGGCGCCGTCGAGAACACGATCGCCGCGCGCACAATGGCCTTCCGCGGCATTCAGACCCGCGAAGTCCGCACCGGCCAGGCCGTGGAGAACGCCGTGCTCGTTTCCTATTACAACCTGCAGCGCGCCCGCGCCAAGCTGGCCGTGGCCGAAGAGGTGCTCGCGCTTTCCAAAGAACATCTGTCGCAGGTCAGGAACTTTTTCAAGTACGGCGTCGTCGCTCAGGACGAAGTGCTGCGCGTGGAAGTCGACGTCTCCAACGGCGAGCTGAACGTGATCTCCGCCAAAAACGCCGTGGACGTGCGCTGGCGCGCGCTCGAACGCGCCGTCGGCACCGAGCTGCGCTCGAAATTCGACCTGCCGGAGCCGGACCGGAACGCGGCGCCGAAAGACGCGCCCCGCTGGGACGAGGCCAGCCTTTACGCCCTGCGTCCCGAGCTGAAGGCGCTCGATTTCTCGCGCCGCGCCGCGCTGGCCGTCGCGGCGGCCGCCCGGGCTTCCAACGGGCCGAAGATCGTCGCCGGCGGCGAAGCATTCGCTCAAGGGCGCAATTTCTGGCCCGACGATCTGGACACGTGGAAGCTGTCGCTCAGCCTGCGATGGGATTTCTACGACGGCGGCAAGGCCCGCGCCCAGGTCAAGGAGTACAGAGCGCGGGCGCAGGAACTGCTCGCCCAGATCGAGGACGTGAAACGGCAAGTCGCGCTGGAGGTCTCGTCGGCGCAGCTGAACTTCGAATCGGCGCGCCAGCGCGTCGACGTGGCTTCGCGCCAGGTCGCCAGCGCGCAGGAAGATTACCGCATGGCCCTGTTGCGCTACAAGTCCAGCGTCGGCACCAACCTCGACGTGCTCGACGCCCGCACCGCCCTGACCAACGCCCGCACTCAGCTCGTCGACGCCGTCTACGACATGAACAGCAGCCGCGCCGATCTCGACTACGCGCTCGGCCTTTCGGAACGGTTCAAGCTGCCCGATGGCGTTCCGCCCGCGGCGGCAGGACGGAACGGCGCGAAAAATTGAAAAGCGGGGCGGCGGAGTGGTCGTTTTCATCGAACAAGCAGCCGTTTCGCCGCGCTCTTTTCGCGCTTTTTCGCCCGCCGAAGGCTCGTCGAAGGGACGACACAGGATGGAGGTTGTTCTCCCGAGCCGCACGCCGCGGGTAAATTTTCAGAGTAAATGCAACCTCGTCAAAGTAAATGCGACGGGGTTGCATTTACTTTGACAGGACAAAAGCAGCAAGCAGTCATTACGAACACATAATAACGATCAAGATTGCGCTAACGGAGCAAATTCAAGGGGATGAAAAGCTGTTACGAGGAAATTGTCCGAAAAAAGAGCATACAAAAGTGACCCTCAACTGAAA